>NZ_JBNNVR010000018.1:0-74083 GCF_050280645.1 Pseudomonas sp. NPDC089554 | reverse complement strand
GATGTTCATCTCCGAAGGCGCCACCGGCTACCCCTCGATGACCGCCAAGCGTCGTAACAACGCCGCCCACGGCATCGAGATCATCGGCGAGCAACTGCGCGCGATGATGCCTTGGATCGCAGCGAACAGGATCGTCGACAAGACCAAGAACTAAACGGGTCAGCTACTGAATAGGCTGAAAATGACAAGTCGACCGAAAGGTCGACTTGTCATTTGCGTAGAGATGAATGCTGCAATTGCGCTTGGGCAGTGGAAACTGCCTCAGCACAGATTTGCCTTAACCAGGTCACGAACGCGTCGGCGGCTGCCGAGGGTTGAAGCACCGTGACGCCATAATGGAAAGAAGGGGCGCTACGAATCTCGCCCAGGGGCACCAGCCGACCTTCGGCCAGCCACGACCGAGCCATCGATGGCCGGGTCAACACCACGCCTTGGCTGTTTGCCGCGGCCTCCAACATCATGCCCAGGTCGAGCAGTGCTGGGCCTGCTTGAGGTTCCGGCAGGTCCAATTGGGCTTCGCTAAACCATGGGCGCCAGGGCTCCAGCGGCGAGCGAATCAAGGGAAACCGAGCGATATCCTCGGGCCAATGCAAGGATGCGAGCCTGCCAAGCAAGCCCGGCGCGATCAGTGGCTGCAGCCACTCGTCCAGCAAGCGATGCGCGGGCTCCAGTTCGGAACTGTCGCCGCGGATACTGATATTGAATGTACCGCCAACCATCGGTACCAAAGGCGCCGAAAGTTGAACCTGTAGGTCGATGTTCGGGTGCGCCTCACTGTATTGCGAAAGGCGAGGAATGAGCACCTGGCGGGCGAAGGTCGGTGGGCAACTGATGGTCAGCCGCTGCTTACGCTGGGTGAGGCGGCTGTGCATCGGAACGGCGGCAAGCTGTTCCAGTATCGGAGTGATTTGCTCGAGATAGGCCTGCCCCTGGGCTGTGAGTACAACGCTTCCACCCAGGCGGTTGAACAGCACGACGCTAAGAAGTTGCTCCAAGCCCGATATGCGTTTTCGAAGCGCGCTGCTGGTTACCGATAACGACTCGGCAGCGCGATCGAACGACTTCATCTGTGCTGCCGCTTCGAAAGCGAGCAGGGCGTCCAAGGAGGGGAGGCGATAGCTGTTGAACCTGCTCATGCGTGCTCCCGGGCACTGGACGTTGCTGCGATCTTACCTCTCCTGCAAGGGCTTGGACAAAGCGGTCTTAACGCAAGCGCTCATGCGCAGTCGGATAACTACCGGGCAAGAGCATATCGCGGGTGATCTGGCTCAGGTCGGTATAGCCACACAGTGCCATTGTCCGGTCCATCTCTTTGGCAATGATCTCCAGTGTTTGCACAACACCCTTTTCCCCATGGGCACCCAGGCCGTACAAGTGGGCTCTGCCGATCAGCGTGCCTTTGGCCCCCAGCGCCAGTGCCTTGAGCACGTCCTGGCCACTGCGGATGCCGCTATCGAGCCAGACTTCAATCTTGTCGCCCACGGCGTCGACAATGGCTGGCAGCATCCGGATGCTCGAAGGTGCGCCGTCGAGTTGACGTCCACCGTGGTTGCTCACGATAAGCGCATCGGCACCCACCTGGGCGGCGATGCGCGCGTCCTCGACATCCAGGATGCCTTTCAATACCAGCTTCCCGCCCCAGCGCTGCTTGATCCATTCGATGTCGTTCCAGCTCAGGCGCGGGTCGAACTGATCGTTGGTCCATTGAGCCAGTTGGGTGAGATCATCGATGCCTTTGACATGCCCCATGATGTTTCCGAAGCGATGCCGATGCGTGCCGAGCATGCCTGTGATCCAGCGCGGTTTGCCCAGCAGGTTGAGGATATTGGCAGGGGTTGGCCGTGGCGGAATGCTCAGGCCATTTTTCAGGTCCTTGTTTCTCTGGCCATTGAGTTGAAGGTCCAGGGTCAGCACCAGCGCATCGCAACCGGCGGCTTTGGCCCGGTCGATCAGGCGGCCAACGAAGTCTCGGTCACGCATCATGTACAGCTGGAACCAGAACGGCGAGCCCACGTGCTCGGCAATGTCTTCCAGCGAGCAAATGCTGACCGTCGACAAGGTGTAGCGAATGCCCACGGAGGCAGCCGCCCGCGCCGCAAGTATTTCACCGTCCGGGTGGATCATGCCCGCGAGCCCGGTTGGCGCGATGGCAACGGGCATCGACATGTCGATACCGAGCCTCTTGGTTTTCAGCGAGCGGTTTTCGATATTGCGTGCGACGCGTTGACGGAACTTGATCCGCTCGAAGTCGCTTTGGTTTTCCCGGTAGGTGCTCTCGGTCCAGGAGCCCGCATCGACATACTCGTAGAACATTTTCGGTACACGCCGCCGGGCTGCCTGGCGAAGGTCTTCCACACAAGTAACGACGGCCATGACAGCCTCCTCTCCCAAGATATGGAAGGGATGCTAGCGATTGTGGTGCGCAGAGGAGGGGAAAAAAATGCGCGTCGACCACGCATCTTTTTCCGTTGAAGTGAACGTACCGGTCGGGCATTTCATGATCGCCCGACACCTGAACTCAAAGCGGCGTCAACACATTCATCACCGCATCCAACGCCACCCGCGTATCGTCCAACTGCACCAGCGAAGCATGCCGCGCGCCCAGCGCATCCCTGTTCTTGATCGCCGTAAGAATCGCCTTGTGCCGAGGCAGGCTCAGCGCCTGGATATCCGGCCTGCGGTTGGTGATGGCGATCGACTCGCGCAGTGGCAACGACAGCATGTTGCACATGTACGCCAGCAAATCGTTGTGCGTGGCCTCGGCAATCGCCCGGTGGAAATCCAGGTCGGCCTGCAACAGCTGCTCGTGAGTCTGCGCGCCTGCCATGCCTTCGTACGCCGCCTCGATCAAGGCGATGTCCTTATCGGTCGCGGTGCTGGCGGCCATGGCGGCGATTTCCGGCTCGAGGATCTTGCGCACGCCGGCCAGGGTGTTGAAGAACTCGCTGTGCGGCGTGGACTGCATCAGCCACGCCAGCACGTCCGGGTCGAGCAGGTGCCACTTGGCCCGGGGGCGCACCACGGTGCCGACCCGTGGCTTGGAATACACCAGGCCCTTGGCGCCAAGCACCCGGGTCGCCTCGCGCAGTACCGAGCGGCTGACCTGGTATTGCTCGCACAAGGTCGACTCCAGCGGCAGCGTTTGTTCCGGCTTGAAGTGCCCGGAGACGATCTGCGTACCCAGCTCCTGGACGATCCGGTTGTGCGAACTCTTGCGGCGTTGTGGGGGCTGGCTGGTCATCGAGGGGCAATGCTCTGGCGAAAAAATACGGCAAATCATACCGCCCCACCGCCCTGGCTGCATCGCAGGCGTGGGGCGGGGCAGGGCTCAGTGCGAATGACGGGGCACGTCGCTACCCCGGCAACCCACCAGGAAGTCGAAGTCGCAGCCTTGGTCGGCCTGCATCACATGGTCGATGTACAGCTGGTGGTAGCCGCCAACCAGCTGTTGCCTTGGTGCTTGCAGGTCGGCCATGCGTGCAGCCAGCTCGGCCTCGGGGATATCCAGGTGCAGCCGGCCGCTGGCGCAATCGAGTTCGATCCAGTCGCCTTCCTGCACCACCGCCAGCGGGCCGCCGGCGGCGGCTTCCGGCGCTACGTGCAGCACCACCGTGCCGTAGGCGGTGCCGCTCATGCGTGCGTCGGAAATTCGCACCATGTCGGTGACGCCCTGGGCCAGCAGCTTGGCGGGCAGGCCCATGTTGCCGACCTCGGCCATGCCGGGGTAACCCTTCGGCCCGCAGTGCTTCAGCACCAGGATCGAGCTGGCATCCACTTCCAGGTCCGGGTCGTTGATGCGCGCCTTGTACATGTCGAAGTCCTCGAACACCACGGCCCTGCCTCGGTGTTGCATCAGTGCCGGGGTCGCGGCAGAGGGCTTGAGCACCGCACCGCCCGGCGCCAGGTTGCCGCGCAGTACGCAAATACCGCCGTCGGCGCAAAGCGGGTTGTCGAGGGGGCGGATCACTTCGTCGTCGCCAAAGATCGGCGCCTCCTTGGTGTTTTCGCCCAGGGTCCGGCCATTGACTGTCAGCGCCTGCGGATGCGGCAGCAGGCCGGCTTCGCCCAGGCGGCGCAGCACGGCGGGCAGGCCGCCGGCGTAGTAGAACTCCTCCATCAGGAAGCGCCCGGAAGGCTGCAGGTCGACGAGAGTTGGTGTGCCGCGACCGATGCGGGTCCAGTCGTCGAGCTCCAGGTTTACGCCGATGCGCCCGGCGATGGCCTTGAGGTGGATCACCGCGTTGGTCGAGCCGCCGATCGCGGCGTTTACCCGGATGGCGTTCTCGAAGGCTTCACGGGTGAGGATTTTCGACAGGCGCAGGTCTTCATGGACCATGTCGACGATACGCATGCCCGACAGGTGCGCCAGCACGTAGCGGCGCGAGTCCACCGCCGGAATCGCCGCGTTGTGCGGCAACGAGGTGCCCAGCGCTTCGGCCATGCAGGCCATGGTCGAGGCGGTGCCCATAGTGTTGCAGGTGCCGGCCGAGCGTGACATGCCGGCTTCTGCCGAGAGGAACTCGTTGAGGTCGATCTGCCCGGCCTTGTACGCCTCGTGCATCTGCCAGACGATGGTGCCCGCGCCGATATCGCGTCCCTTGTGCTTGCCGTTGAGCATCGGCCCGCCAGTGACCACGATGGCCGGCACGTCGCAACTGGCGGCGCCCATCAGCAGGGCCGGGGTGGTCTTGTCGCAACCGGTCAGCAGCACCACGGCATCGACCGGGTTGCCGCGAATAGCCTCTTCCACATCCATGCTGGCCAGGTTGCGGGTGAGCATGGCGGTGGGGCGCAGGTTCGACTCGCCGTTGGAAAACACCGGGAACTCCACCGGGAAGCCACCGGCCTCCAGCACCCCCTTCTTCACGTGCTCGGCGATCTTGCGAAAGTGCGCGTTGCAGGGGGTGAGCTCCGACCAGGTGTTGCAGATGCCGATGATCGGCTTGCCTTGGAACTCGTGGTCGGGAATGCCTTGGTTCTTCATCCAGCTGCGGTACATGAACCCGTTCTTGTCAGCGCTACCGAACCATTGGGCCGAGCGCAGGACGGTTTTCTTGTCGGACATGCTTGTCTCTCTTATTAGTAGGACTATTTGTCTGATTGCTTGCCACAATCTAGGCTTGATTTTGCAGATTTGGAAGCGTTGTACTCAAAATAGTAGTACTTTATAGTCCGGCAACCGTCAGGCTTTTCAAAGGAGAGATGGCATGCATCTGGTTCAGTTCGAACTGGCTAACGGCGAGCGCCGGGTTGGCGTGGTAGAGGGGCAACAGGTGCATGAGGTGAAGGGCGCGAGCACGTTGCGCGAGCTGGCGCTGGCGGCGATCAAGGCAGGCGTGGGCCTTGAGCGCTGGGTGCAGGGTCGCGGCCTGGGCACTGCCCACGACTATGCGCAGCTGTTGGACAACCTGCGCATCCTGCCGCCGCTCGACCACCCGGACCCGGCGCATATGCTGATCAGCGGCACCGGCCTGACCCACCTGGGCAGCGCCTCGGCGCGCGACAAGATGCACCAGGCCGACGAAACCGCCATGACCGACACGATGCGCATCTTCAAGTGGGGCGTGGAGGGCGGCAAGCCCGCCGCTGGCGAGGCGGGCGTGCAGCCAGAGTGGTTCTACAAGGGCGACGGCAGCATCGTCGTGCGCCCCGGCCAAGCCTTCCCGCTGCCAGTCTTCGCCGACGACGGCGGCGAAGAGCCGGAGCTGGCCGGCCTGTACGTCATCGGCCAGGACCGCAAGCCGTATCGCCTGGGCTTCGTGCTGGGCAACGAATTTTCCGACCATGTGATGGAGCGCAAGAACTACCTGTACCTGGCCCACTCCAAGCTACGGGCTTGCAGCTATGGCCCGGAGTTGCGGGTCGGCGCGCTGCCATCTCACCTCGCCGGCGCCAGCCGCGTGGTGCGCGGTGGCGAGGTGCTCTGGCAGCAGGAGTTCCTGACCGGCGAGGCCAACATGTGCCACAGCCTGGAGAACCTGGAGTACCACCATTTCAAGTACAGCCAGTTCCTGCGGCCGGGGGATGTGCATGTGCATTTCTTCGGCACCGCTACGCTGTCGTTCGCCGCTGGCGTACGCGCGCAGCCGGGGGACCGTTTCGAGATTCACCTGCCCGAGTTCGGCGCACCCTTGGTCAACGGCCTGGAAGTGGTGCAAGCGCTGTTCGAGCCCGGCGCTGTGGGCACACTGTGATGAAGCTCAAGGCGTAGCGCGCACGAACAGCCATAAGATGCGTGCCTGACAACAATAATGACCAAGGAGGCTACATGCGCTGGACCACGCTTGGCGCACACCGTGCGCAACTGGGCGAAGGCCCGTTCTGGGACGCCCCGACCCAGGCGCTGTACTGGGTCGATATCGCCGGGCGCCAGGCGCTGCGTTGGCAGGCTGGGCAGCTGCAAAGCTGGCGCATGCCCGAGCACGTTTCGGCATTCATTCCCACCGAAGCGGGCGACGCCCTGGTGACCTTGAGCAGCGGTGTCTACCGCCTCGACCTGGCATCCGACCCCCTTGCGCCACGCCTGGCCCTGCTGTGCGTCGCCGACCCGCAACCCGGCAACCGCGCCAACGAGGCGCGCTGTGATGCCCAGGGGCGGTTGTGGCTGAGCACCATGCAGAACAACCTGGGCGAGCACGGCGAGGACCTGCCCATCCGCCAGCGCTCCGGTGGGTTGTTCCGTATCGACGCCGACGCCAAGGTCACGCGTCTTCTGCAAGGGCTGGGCATTCCCAACACGTTGCTGTGGAAAGACGACGGTCGCGAGGTGTATTTCGGCGACAGCCTGGACGCCACCCTTTACCGCTACGCGATCGGCACCGATGGCCAGCTCGGCACGCCTGCGGTCTGGCTGGGCGCCCACGAACGCGGCGGGCCGGATGGTTCGGCGATGGACGCCGAGGGGTTTATCTGGAACGCCCGCTGGGATGGCGGCTGCCTGCTGCGCCTGGCCCCGGACGGGCGTGTCGACCGGGTCATCGAGTTGCCAGTCAGCCGTCCTACAAGCTGCGTATTCGGCGGCCCGGACCTGCGCACCCTCTACATCACCAGCGCCGCCAGCCCGCAGGACCTGCCCCTGGATGGCGCCGTGCTGGCCATCGAGGTGGATGTCGCGGGGAAGCCATGTCACCGTTTTGCGGGTTAACTCCCAATATATGGGATGCTTGTCGATATATAGAGATCATGCAATGATCGACAGCGATTCTGACCCGCTGTGAATGCACTCAAGAAAAATAACAAGGAGTTACTCATGAATCGTCGTCGTGGTATCCGTTCGTTCTGTCGTGCCGCCCTTGCCGTCACCGCTGTCAGCCTCAGCACCCTGTCGTTCGCCGAAGAACCCGTGAAGATCGGCTTCCTGGTCAAGCAGGCCGAGGAGCCCTGGTTCCAGACCGAATGGAAATTCGCCGAAAAGGCCGGCCAGGACAAAGGCTTCACCGTGATCAAGATCGCAGTACCCGACGGCGAGAAGACCCTCGCCGCCATCGACAGCCTCGCCGCCAACGGCGCCAAGGGCTTCGTCATCTGCCCGCCTGATGTGTCCTTGGGCCCGGCGATCATGGCCAAGGCCAAGCTCAACAACCTCAAGGTGATCGCCGTCGACGACCGCTTCGTCGATGCCAGCGGCAAGTTCATGGAAGAGGTGCCGTACTTAGGGATGGCCGCTTTCGAGGTGGGCCAGAAGCAGGGCGCGGCCATGGCCGCCGAGGCCAAGAAGCGCGGTTGGGACTGGCAGGAAACCTACGCAGTCATCAACACCTACAACGAGCTCGACACCGGCAAGAAGCGCACCGACGGTTCGGTCAAGGCCCTCGAAGACGCCGGCTTCCCCAAGGACCACATCCTCTACACCGCGCTCAAGACCCTCTACGCCCCGGTAGCATGGATGCCACCAACTCGGCGCTGGTCAAGCTGCCAGGCTCGGCGAAGAACCTGATCATCGGCGGCATGAACGACAACACTGTGCTCGGCGGCGTACGTGCTACTGAAAGCGCAGGCTTCGCTGCGGCCAACGTGATCGGCATCGGCATCAATGGCACCGACGCCATCGGCGAGTTGAAAAAAGCCAACAGCGGCTTCTTCGGCTCCATGCTGCCCAGCCCGCATCTGGAGGGCTACAACACCGCGACCATGATGTTCGAGTGGGTCACCACCGGCAAGGAGCCGCCCAAGTACACCGCCATGGACGATGTCACGCTGATCACCCGCGAGAACTTCAAGCAGGAACTGGAAAAGATCGGCCTCTGGAACTGACCGGCCGGGTGTTTTCCACGGCGGCCATGCAGGCCGCCCGCTTCCTGTGACGAGGTGGTGTATGCACGCAACTACAGAGCATCGGTCTGCCAGCGCTGGCAGCCTGCGTTTCCACGGTATCGGCAAGACCTTTCCGGGCGTGAAGGCCCTCGACGACATCAGCTTCGTCGCCCACCCCGGCCAGGTTCATGCCTTGATGGGCGAGAACGGCGCGGGCAAGTCGACCTTGTTGAAGATCCTCGGCGGCGCCTACGCGCCCAGCAGCGGCCACTTGCAGATCGGCGAGCACAGCCTGGCGTTTCGCTCCACCGCCGAGAGCATCGCCAGCGGGGTGGCGGTGATCCACCAGGAGCTGCACCTGGTGCCGGAAATGACCGTGGCGGAAAACCTCTTCCTCGGCCACCTACCCGCGCGTTTCGGGCTGGTGCGCCGCGGTGCGCTGCGTGAGCGGGCGCTGGCTTGCCTGAAAGGGCTGGCCGACGAGATCGACCCGCAGCAAAAGGTCGGGCGCCTGTCACTGGGCCAGCGGCAACTGGTGGAAATCGCCAAGGCGCTGTCCCGTGGCGCCCATGTGATCGCCTTCGACGAGCCCACCAGCAGTTTGTCTGCCCGCGAGATCGACCGGCTGATGGCGATCATCGAGCGCCTGCGCCAGGAGGGCAAGGTGGTGCTGTACGTCTCCCATCGCATGGAGGAAGTGTTCCGTATCTGCGATGCCGTCACGGTGTTCAAGGATGGCCGCTACGTGCGCACTTTCGAGGACATGAGCCAGCTGAGCCACGACCAGTTGGTCACCTGCATGGTCGGGCGCGATATCCAGGACATCTACCTCTACCGCCCCCGCCCCCACGGCGAGGTGGCGCTGCGCGTCGACGGTCTGATGGGGCCGGGGCTGCGGGCTCCGGTGAGCTTCAGTGTCAGCAAGGGCGAGGTGCTGGGGCTGTTCGGCCTGGTCGGCGCCGGGCGCACCGAGCTGCTGCGCCTTGTCAGCGGCCTGGCGCGCATCGAGGCCGGCAGCCTGACGCTGCTGGGCCAGGCGCTCGAGCTGCGCTCGCCGCGCGATGCGATCCAGGCCGGCATCCTGCTGTGCCCGGAAGACCGCAAGAAGGAAGGCATCATCCCGCTGGCCAGCGTCGCCGAGAACATCAACATCAGTGCACGCGGCGCGCATTCCCGGCTTGGCTGCATCCTGCGCGGGGCTTGGGAAAAAACCAACGCCGACCAGCAGATCAAGGCGTTGCGGGTGAAGACGCCCAACGCTGCGCAGAAAATCATGCACCTCTCCGGCGGCAACCAGCAGAAGGCCATTCTCGGCCGCTGGCTGTCGATGCCGATGAAAGTGCTGCTGCTCGACGAGCCCACCCGCGGCATCGATATCGGCGCCAAGGCCGAGATCTACCAGATCATCCATGACCTGGCCGCCAGCGGCATCGCGGTGATCGTGGTGTCCAGCGACCTGATGGAGGTGATGGGCATTTCCGACCGCATCCTGGTGCTGTGCGAGGGCGCGATGACCGGGGAGCTGAGCCGCGAGCACGCCAACGAACCCAACCTGCTGCACCTGGCCTTGCCTCGCCGTCGCGGCGATGGCGCGCACAACTGAACGAGACTGCCATGACCAGCCAGAACAACGCTTTGCCAATCCAGCGCAAGCCCATGGACCTGCGCAATTTCCTCGACAACTGGGCCATGCTGCTCGCCGCCATCGGCATCTTCCTGCTCTGCGCCCTGGTGATCGACAACTTCCTTTCGCCGCTGAACATGCGCGGTCTTGGCCTGGCCATCTCGACCACGGGCATCGCCGCCTGCACCATGCTGTATTGCCTGGCGTCCGGGCACTTCGACCTGTCGGTCGGCTCGGTGATTGCCTGCGCAGGCGTGGTGGCCGCCGTGGTGATGCGTGACACCGACAGCATGCTGCTGGGCATCGGCGCGGCGCTGGCCATGGGCCTGGTGGTGGGGCTGATCAACGGCATCGTGATCGCCAAGCTGCGGGTTAACGCGCTGATCACCACCTTGGCCACCATGCAGATCGTGCGCGGCCTGGCCTACATCTTCTCGGACGGCAAGGCGGTGGGCGTGTCCCAGGAGTCGTTCTTCGTGTTCGGCAACGGCCAACTGATGGGCGTGCCGGTGCCGATCCTGATCACCATCGTCTGCTTCCTGTTCTTCGGCTGGCTGCTCAACTACACCACCTTCGGGCGCAACACCATGGCCATTGGCGGCAACCAGGAGGCGGCGTTGTTGGCGGGGGTGAACGTCGACCGCACCAAGATCGTCATCTTCGCCGTGCACGGCCTGATCGGCGCATTGGCCGGGGTGATCCTGGCCTCGCGCATGACCTCCGGCCAGCCGATGATCGGCCAGGGTTTCGAGCTGACGGTGATCTCCGCCTGCGTGCTCGGTGGCGTTTCGCTCAGTGGCGGCATCGGCATGATCCGCCATGTCATCGCCGGGGTGCTGATTCTGGCGATCATCGAGAACGCGATGAACCTGAAGAACATCGACACCTTCTACCAGTACGTGATTCGCGGTTCGATCCTGCTGCTGGCGGTGGTGATCGACCGGCTCAAGCAGCGCTGAGCCTGCAGTGCCCATAACAAGAACGACCTACACGGAGTGAAGCGATATGAAGGATGCCCAAGCGACAGCGGTGTACCCCGACCTGAAGGGCCGCACCGTGCTGATTTCCGGCGGCGCCTCGGGAATCGGCGAGGCGATGGTTCGAGCCTTCGCCGCACAAGGCGCCGCTGTCGGCTTCGTCGACCTCGACCGCGAGGCTGGTGAGCGCCTGGCCGACCGTTTGAGCAGCGCGGGGCACAGGGTTGCGTTCGTGCACTGCGACATCACCGACGAGCACGCCTACAAGGCTGCGATCCAGCGTATCGCCGACGCCCTGGGGCCGGTGACGGTGCTGCTGAACAATGCCGCGAACGATGTGCGCCATGGCCTGGAAGAAGTCGACAGCCAGCGCTTCGAGCGCCTGATGGCGGTCAACCTCGGTCATGCCTTCCTCGCTGCCCGCGAGGTGGTGCCGATGATGAAGGCCAGTGGCGGCGGGGCGATCATCAACCTGGGTTCGATCGGCTGGATGATGGCCTCGCCCGGCTACCCGGTGTACGCCGCCAGCAAGGCCGCGGCCCATGGCCTGACCCGGGGCCTGGCGCGCGACCTGGGGCCGCACGGCATTCGTGTGAACACATTGGTGCCGGGCTGGGTGATGACCGAGAAGCAGCTGGCGCTATGGGTGGATGACGAGGCCCGCGAGCTGATCGCCCGCAGCCAGTGCCTGCCGGGCAGTGTGGAGCCGGTGCACATCGCGAATATGGCGCTGTTCCTGGCTTCCGGTGCTTCGGCGATGTGCACGGCGCAGAACTTTATCGTGGACGGTGGGTGGGTTTAGGGGACGGGGCGCCCGGCACCCTCAGTCGGCCTGCTCGTCGCCGGGCCGTTTCCTGCTCAGCTTGACGATCCCGGGTTTGTCGGGCTGGTCTTCAAAGAAGAAGTCGCCGCCCTCAGTCCAACTGTCCTTCATGACCGCCCCTAGGGATTTGTAGTACTGGGCAAGTTCCGAAATGGAATGGATGATCGTCCAGGTATTCTTTCGAACCGCAGCCAGGGGGAAGCTGCCGGGGCGAGCCACCTTGGCGGCAATGCCACCACCCTGGAGGACCTTGTTTTTCTCGTAGTTGCGCATATAGGCGGCAAAGTTGACCTGCGCGCCATGCCTGACCACATTGTACTGTTGAAGCTTGAAGGGCCTATTGGCATCCACGAGTGCAATTTCCTGGTTGATCGCATCGATGATGCTTCTTTCTTCCTTCGATCTCGCGGTGACTGTCCTCGGCCTTCCGCTGCCGCGACAGTCGATCATGTCGTGTGCGTCATAGTCCCCCGTGAACACCCATCGACTCCACTTGTCCTCGTTTTCCTCGTCCTCGTCTTCTTCGTCCTGTTGTTTCAACGCCTCCAGGCTGGACGCCAGTTGATCGACGTCGATTGGGTATATCTCATGTCCCTTACCCGCTTGACCGGTTCGATAGATACCCACCAACCCGGTATCGTCCCAGTGCCCGACATAACCTTCAATGCCTGCCTCACGCACTGAGGCGAATACCGCTTCAGCGCGCTCTTTTGTGTATTTATCGGAAATAGAATCCCACTTGATGGTTTTTTCCAGAATGTCGTGACCCTTTGCCGCAGCTCCTTTTTTCAATGCGTGGAGCGTGGCCGACCCTGCGGCTCTGAACGTGATGGCGAAATTACGTTTTGCCGAGGCCCTTTCTATGGCCGGCATATGTTCCTTCAAGATGAAGTCCCTAGCGACTATTTTCCTCACCTCGTCGTCCAACATAGTCACCCCGTTTCACTCGATGCATGTCGAAGGATAACGACTGGCGCCCGAGGTTTATTCCACAGGAACTGGCATGGAAGTGCGGGGGATGTGAACGGGCTCGGTGCAGTGTCGCAAAAGCCCTATATCGATAATTGCACGGTGCTTTCTGGCC
The DNA here is from genome assembly GCF_050280645.1 of Pseudomonas sp. NPDC089554. Lineage (NCBI taxonomy): Bacteria > Pseudomonadati > Pseudomonadota > Gammaproteobacteria > Pseudomonadales > Pseudomonadaceae > Pseudomonas > Pseudomonas sp. NPDC089554. Next base: position 61,322 of record NZ_JBNNVR010000018.1, on the reverse strand, counting down.
GGCGCCGGTTGACCACCAGTTCATCGATGGCGATCAGCCGCGCGCGGGTGACGTTACGGCTCAGCCCAAGCAGGCTGGCGGTGTGTACCTGGTTGCAATGGCAGAAGCGGTAGGCGGCGCGCAGCAGGCTGCTAAGCCGCTGAGCCTAGTCCTGCTCCAATATCAGTTCGATCATCGCCTTGGCCGCAGGCGAAAGACGATAGCCCGTGCGGGTTACGATCCCGCAGCGCACATTGAGGCTGTCGACATTGTTCGGCAGGTTGCGCAGGTACAACTGCACCAGCTCGCCCCTCGCCAGTTCCTCTTGCAACGCCTCTTGAGTGCCGATGCCGATGGCGTCGCTGCGCTGCACCAGTTCCACCAGCAGGGGGAACTGCTCGCACTCCACATGCGCCGTGAAATCTGCCTTGCCGCTCAGATTCGCCAGCACCTTGCGTGCGCTCGCGGGAATGCGGCTGCCGGCCAGCGGGTAGTCGAACAGGTCGTTGGTCGACAGGCTGTCCTTGGCCAGCAGCGGGTGGCCGGGGCGGCAGAAGAACAGCCCCGCACGTGCCCGCAGCGGCTGGGTCTGCACGCTGGGGTCGTCTTCGAAATGGCGGGTGTCGGCGATGAAGAACTCGATTTCGTCACGCACCAGGCTGCGCTGCAATTGCTCCCAGTTGCTCACCTCGAAACGCGTGTGGATGCGCGGGTAGCGCTGCATGAACACCAGCAACGCCTCCGGCACCAAGCGGGCGGCCAATGCGGGGCCGCAGCCGAAGTGCAGGTCACCGGCATCGAGCTTGTTCATGCGGTTGATTTCATGGCTCAGGTTGCTGGCGCCGTGTACCAGCGACAGGGCGTGCTGCAACACCACCTGGCCCTCTGGGGTGGGGCGCAAGTCCTTGCTGGCGCGGTCCACCAGCACGCAGCCCAGTTCATGTTCCAGGCCTTGGATACTGCGGCTGAAGGCCGGCTGGGTAATGCCCATGGCATCGGCTGCGCGGACGAAACTGCGCTGCTCGTTGAGCGCGATGAAGTAACGGAGTTGGCGTAGATCCATGATGCGCCACCGGCATTGAAAAAGAAGATCCGAGGCATTTCTGCCAGTGCTGGCGCTGGTTTTAAAGGTTGATTGTTATTCCGTCAATTGACGTATTTTTATATTTTTATAGCTTAATTGAATATTAAGAGAGTCCGCCGCCGGAGGGGACCCAGGCTTGCCGTGACTGATGCCTTGTGAGCATTTTTTTCATGCCTATGAGTTATTCGAATAAAAAATTCTTTTAAAAACAATCTATTGAGTTTTCTTATTCGTTTTGGAAATCAATATCTCATTAAAAATTACTTTATGGGATAAGCGGCCAATCCAATGATTGCAACTGCTCTACAGCGGCCCCTGGCAACGGGCGAGGCGCCGTTTTCGCAGTCAAAACACAGCAATCAGGAGTCTTGCCGATGGGCAATGTCCTCAAAGCCGACAACCTCGCAGAAGTGCTCTGGCGCGATTCACGCAAGCCGGGTGAGTTGCGCGACCTTGGGGTCAGCGTGCGTCAGGTCCTGGGTGTGCAGCGCCTGCTGCAGGACGCTGGCAAATCCGTACTGGGCCGGCGCGAAGCGGTTGCGCTTGGCCTGTTCGCCCTGCTCGTGCACGCCGGGGTACTTGCCTGGCTGGCCACTCGGCCCGAGCCGGTCCTGCCGGAAGTACCGGTGCAGATTCCGCCGATGACCATCGAATTCACCAGCGCCGCACCGCCGGTGGTCGAACCGCCGCCACCGGCCCCGGCGCCCGAGCCTGTGGTCGAGCCACCGCCACCGGTGGTCGAGGAACTGGCAGTCAAGCCACCGCCCAAACCGAAACCCAAGCCGCAACCACCGAAGCCAGTGGCCAAGCCCATACCCAAGCCGGTAGAGGCACCGCCCGCGCCACCGCCTGCGGCTCCAGCACCGGTGGCCGAGAAGCCGCCTGTGGATATACCGCCATCGGCCAGCGCCGGTTACCTCAAGAACCCGGCACCCGAGTACCCCCCACTGGCCCAACGGCGCAACTGGGAGGGCACGGTGGTGCTGCGCGTACACGTGCTGGCCAACGGCAAGCCGAGCGATATCCAGGTCGAGCGCAGCAGCGGACGCGAGCTGCTCGATGAGTCGGCCATTCGCGCCGTCAAGCGCTGGAGCTTCGCGCCAGCCAAGCGTGGCGACCAGGCCATCGCTGGCTGGGTTTCGGTACCCCTGGAATTTCGTTTGAACTGAGGCCAGTGAACCCCGGCCCCCGACTTACCCGAGGAATGCATCATGAACCTGCTCGTAGATTCTCCCTTCCAATCGGTCGAACACGCAGTCATCTGGCTGCTGATCGGCTTCTCCGTGGTCACTTGGGGGCTGGCGCTGATCAAGGGCATTCAGTTCGCCCGCCAGCGGCGCCAGGACCGCAAGTTCCAGAAAGGTTTCTGGAGCGCCACCAGCCTCGACAGCGCCGCCGAGCAAAGTGCCGGGCAGCAGGGCGCAGTGGCCCGCGTGGTACAGGTGGGCTTCGCGGCGATCCAGGTACCGGGCGGCCAGCCTGCGGACCTGGCGCAGTCGATCAACCATCAGGACCGCCTCGAGCGGGCATTGCGCCAGCAGATCCAGCGTGAGCGGCGCTCCCTGGAGTCGGGCCTGGCGGTGGTGGCCTCGATCGGCTCCACCTCACCCTTCATCGGCTTGTTCGGCACCGTGTGGGGCATCATGGAAGCCCTCAAAGGCATCAGCGCGGCGGGCAACGCCAGCCTGGAAACCGTGGCCGGCCCCATCGGTGCGGCACTGGTCGCCACCGGCGTCGGCATCGCCGTGGCCGTGCCTGCTGTGCTGGTCTACAACTACTTCCTGCGCCGGCTCAAGCTCACCGCCGCCGACCTCGACGACTTCGCCCACGACTTCTACAGCCTGGCGCAGAAGAGCGCGTTCAAGGTCATCGTCAACCCACATGCCGGCAAGGGCAGTGCCGTGACCGGCAACGCTGGCCTTGCGAAGGAGGCGGTCTGACATGGCCTTCTCGACCCAGGACAGCGACGAAGTTCTTTCCGAAATCAACGTCACGCCGCTGGTGGACGTCATGCTGGTGCTGCTGGTGGTGTTCATCGTCACCGCGCCTTTGCTGACCAACTCGATTCCGATCAACCTGCCCAAGACCGAGGCCGTGGCGCCCGCGGAGCAGAAAGACCCGCTGGTGGTAAGCATCGACGGCGAGGGCAAGCTGTTCATCAACAAGGACGAGATCCAGCCAGATCTACTGGAGAGCAACCTGCAACGGGCCAAGCTCGAGGCCGAGGGCGCCAAGGAGGAATTGCGCGTGCAATTGCAGGCTGACGATGGCGTGAACTATGGCGAGGTGGCGCGCGCCATGGCAGCCATCGAACGTGCCGGTATCACCAAGCTGGCGGTCATCACCGCACGCTGAGTTTTTTGGGGCCGCACCTCTTGGCAGGGGGGCGGCTCTTTTTTATCAAAACCTTTCTTGCCTTCCCCGCTTTATTTCCCCCGTCTACCCGCTATTGCAACTTTCCAAACGATATGAGCCTGCGATCGCATGCGGCGTCGCTTAGATATTTTTCGCAATTAAATTAATGCTCTTGACCCTGCTGATGATGTTTTTCCTTGCAGCGTTTAAATGTGCACAAGCTTATAGCTCGATGTGCTGTTCGTGGGGGAACAGTGTTTCAGCAAAATGCCATGTCGTGGCGTTGTTGTAGTGTTATCAATTGATTTCAAGTAACTGTTTTTTAACGATTTTATAAGTTGGAACAGTGCTTGCTATATCTCTGTCATGGGCACCAGTAAAAGAACAATCAGCTCGCATAAATAATCAACTAGATCATAGGAGTAGGCGCGTGCGTTGGTTATCTTCAGAGGGGAGTGCAGGGGGCATAAAGCCACTGTGGCGGGCAGTCGGTATTGGCACTTTGGTCGGCTGCGGCGGCAACTTTGCCGTGGCCGCAGAAGTGGCGGAAAGTACCGACACCCGGCTAGAAACTGTGGTGGTAAAAGCCCAGAAGCAAAGCGAAGCCCAGCAGGCCGAAGCCAGGCTGGAAGAAGTGGCAGGCAGCACCAGCGTGGTGGACAACGCCGAAGTGGAGAAAGGCCGCACCTCGACGCTCGAGGACGTGCTGGCCTTCCAGCCAGGTGTCATCGCCCAGGCCGCTGGCGGCAACGATGCCATCAAGATTTCCATCCGCGGTTCGGGGGCCAACGCCTCGCCTGGCTACTTCCGCGAGGGGGTCAAGTTCCTCTTCGATGGCCTGGCCCTGACCGGCCCGGGCGGCACGCCTTATGAACTGCTGGAAATGTCCGGAGTGAACTACACCGAAGTGCTGCGCGGGGCCAACGCCTACGACTACACCGCACTGTCGCTCGGTGGCGCCATCAACATGGTCACCCACACCGGCTACACCTCGCCGGGCAACTACGCGCGCTTCGAAGTGGGCAGCTTCGGTTGGCGCAAACAGCAACTGAGCACCGGGGGCGTGGAGGGCAAGGCCGACTACTACATCAGCCTGAGCAATTCCGAACGCGATGGTTACCAGGACTACACCTTCACCAAGGCCAAGGGCGTGGTGTCCAACTTCGGCTACCGCTTCAACTCCAAGCTCGACACACGCCTGATCGTGCGTTACCGCGAGCAGTACCACGAGAACCCCGGCACCCTGACCCGCGCGCAGCTGAAGGACGATTCGTCCCAGGCCAACCTGACCACTGTGGCGCAGCGCGGCGACTCGACCAAGAATGGTTCGATCTGGGTCGGCAGCAAGACCACCTACACCTTCGATGACGACTCCCAGCTGGAGCTGGGGCTGGTCTACCACAACTACCGGCAGATCCTCAGCGAGAAGAGCCTGGTCACGCCCAACCACTGGCAATGGCGCGATTTGAACACCTCGCTGCGCTACCTGCGCAGCGACCAGTGGTTCGGCCACCAGAGCAACACCACCTTCGCCTTCAGCAACACCCTGCACGACCGCGCCGAGGTCAAGACCTACAGCGGCACCACCCGGGCGCTGCTCAAGGACACCCGCTTCAGCGGCTCGTTCGACACCGTGTTCTCGGTCGGCAACGACCTGGAGCTGACCGAGCGCCTGTGGCTGAACAGCGGCCTGTCGCTGGTCAACATCTTCCGCGATGTGGACGTGGAGTTCTCCGATCGCCCCAACGTCAGCCCGTTCCCGCAGCACTACAAGTACGACAACTGGAGCCTCGCGCCACGCCTGGGCCTGCGCTACTACCTCACCCCGGATATCCAGCTGTTCACCAACGTCAGCCGCTCCATCGACCCGCCCAGTGCCTGGTCGATCTCACCGTCCGGCCCCACCAACAACTACACCAAGACCCTGGTGGAGCAGAAGGCCAACACCTTCGAAGTGGGTATCCGCGGCTCCCACGGCATCTACAAGGGCAGCCTGGCCTTGTATCGCTCGTGGGTGCACAACGAGCTGCTCAACGTCGAGGTGATTCCCGCCGCTGGCCTGAACCCGGCGGTGACCTCCACCAACAACGCCAGCCCGACCATTCACCAAGGTGTCGAGGCGGGGCTGGATGTAGAGCTGTGGCAGAACGGCAATGGCGACAACCTGGTGCTGCGCCAGGCCTACACCCTGAACGATTTCTACTACCGCAACGACGACACCTTCCACGCCAACGAACTGCCTGGCCTGCCCAAGCATATCTACCAGGCGGAGCTTAAGTACCAGCACGCCAGTGGCTTCTACGCCGGGGTGGATGTGCGCAGCGCATCGAGCACCCCGGTGGACTATGCCAACAGCTTCAACGCCCCGTCCTACGTGGTCTGGGGCGCGAAGATCGGCTACGAGGCGCCGGGGCAACGCTGGCAGGTGTTCCTCGACCTGAGAAACCTCACCGACGAGGACTACGCCACCGCGGTGCTGCCGACCTACAACGCCCAGGGCCGCGATGCTTCGTCGCTGTACGCCGGCGACGGCTTCGGCGCCTTCACCGGCGTGGCGTTTCGCTTCTGACCTTGCGGCGGCGCGGGGTTGCGCCGCCGTTCACCCGCTTCATCAGGAAAATGCGTCATGCAACGAATCGTAAGTGGAGTTTCGCGCAAGGTGGTCGGCGGGCTGGTTGCCGTGCTGGGGGGCTTGCTGCTGGCCGGCTGCTCGCCCAGCGAGGCACCCAAGGCGGCCTCGAGCGGCGCACAAGCAGTGGTGGTCGATGGCGTGCTCAGCTACCCGGCCAGCGACTACCAAGAGCAGGCACCCGGCAAGCCCGGCGGCACCTTGCGCGCCTCGGTCACCCTGGATACCGGCACCTTCGACGTGCACGCCATTTCTCACGGCAACGTGCAGTGGCTGGGGCGCATCCTCTACGACGGGTTGGTCTACCAGGACGAGCAGGGCGCCATTTCACCCTGGCTGGCCAAGGCCTGGGAAATTTCCACCGACGGCACCGTCTACACCTTCCACCTGCGCGATGACGTCACCTTCAGCGACGGCACCCGGTTCAACGCCGAGGCGGTGCGGGTGAACCTCGAGCACATGCGCGACCCGGCCACCAAGTCACCGCTGGCGGCGGCCTACATCGCCCCCTACCTGCGCGGCCGGGTGGTCGACGAGTACACCTTCGAGGCGACCCTGCGCGAGCCTTACTCGGCGTTTCTCGACGTGCTGGCGCAGTCCTGGTTGAGCATGATCTCGCCCAAACAGATTCTCGAAGACCCCAAGTCCATCGCCGAAAAACCCATCGGCAGTGGCCCCTTCGTGCTGCACAGCTACACCCGCGAGCAGGGCGCAAGCTTCGTGCGCCGCGAGGACTACCACTGGGCACCACCCGTTACTCGTCACCAGGGCCCGGCCTACCTCGAACGCATCGAGCTGGCCTTCGTGCCGGAGTCGATGATCCGCTACAGCTCGCTGCTTGCCGGCCAGCACGACTTCACCCTGGATGCGCCCACGCAGAATGCCGCTGCGATCCGTGCCAACCCCGAGCTGGTGCTGCACAGCCGCATCCGCAAGGGCAACCCGTTTCGCAGCGTGACCTTCAATGCCGAGCGTTTCCCGTTCGATGACGTGCGGGTGCGCAAGGCGCTGACCCAGGCCATCGATCGCGAAGGCCTGGCCTGGGTCAGCGGTTTTGGTGAGTACCAGGCCAAGAGCGACTTCCTGGCGATCAACACGCGCTTCTACGACCCCTCCTTCACTGATGCCTTGAAGTACGACCCGCAGGCGGCCGCACGCCTGCTCGACGAAGCCGGCTGGAGCGCGCGTGATGCCGATGGCATTCGCATAAAGGACGGCCAGCGCTTGAGCGTGAGCCTGTTGATGAGCGAAAACCCGGCGTTCCCCAGCAGCGTTGCCGTGGCGATCCAGTCCGATGCGCGCAAGCTCGGCATGCAGATCGACCTGAACGTGTTGCCCCTGGTGCAGACCACCGAGCGCCGGTATGCCGGCGACTATCAATTGCTCGGCGGCGGCTACTGGCACAGCAACACCCCGGACGGGCTGTTCATGCTCTACCACAGCGCGTCGATTCCCACCGACAAGCTGCTGGGGCAGAACGTCGGGCGCCTGCGCGACGAAACCCTCGACCGCCTGCTCAGTGACGCGCGCCGCAGCGTCGACCCGGTGCGCCTGCAACAGCTCTATTCGCAGGCCCAGCAGCGCCTGACCGAACTGGTGCCGGCCGCGCCTTCCTACGAAAGCCACCACATCGTCGCGCACCACGCCTATGTGAAGGGGTTGATCTTCGACACCTCGCACAACACCCCGTTCTTCACCAGCGTATGGCTGGACAAGGAGCAGCCATGAGCCTCCTGCAACCTGTGCTTTGGCGGCTGCTGTCCGGGGTGTTGGTGCTCTGGGGCGCAGCGACCCTGACTTTCGTCGGCCTGAACCTCACCGGCGGTGACCCGGCGCTGGCCATTCTCGGCGGCCCGGAGGCCATGCCCACGCCGCAGGTGCTGGCGCAGGTGCGCCAGGAGTACGGCCTCGACCAACCCTTGCTGGTGCAGTACGGCCAGTACCTGGGGCGGTTGGCCCAGGGCGATCTGGGCGAGTCCTATCGCCTGCGTATTCCGGTCACCCGGGCCATCGGCGAGCACCTGGGCGCGACCTTGCAGCTGGCGTTTCTCGCCGCCTTGCTGGCGGTGCTGCTGGCCATCGTCGTGGCCGTGCTCACGGCGCGGCGCGGGCGTTGGGTCGGTTCGCTGTCGTCGGGTAGCGAGCTGGTGCTGTCGTCGATGCCGTCGTTCGTGCTCGGTATCCTGCTGCTGCTGGTGTTTTCCTTCCAACTGCGCCTGCTGCCGCCGAGCGGCTCCAGCGGCTGGCGCACCCTGGTGCTGCCGACCCTGACCCTGGCGCTGCCGCTCGCGGCGGTGTTGACCCAGGTGCTGCGCCAGGAGCTCGAAGAAATCCTCGAACAGCCCTTCATCATGATGGCCCGCGCCCGCGGCCTGACCGAGGCCGGTGTGCGTCTGGGCCACGCCCTGCGCCATGCGTTGATTCCGCTGGTGACCTTGTCCGGTTTCATCCTCGCCAGCCTGCTCGGCGGTGCGGTGATCACCGAGACCCTGTTCGCCCGCCAGGGCGTCGGCCGGCTGATGCTCGAGGCGGCCAATACCAAGGACGTGCCCATGGTGCTCGGCATCACCCTGCTGGCGGCGCTGATCTATGTGCTGGTCAACCTCGTCGTCGACCTGCTGCTGCCGCTGATCGACCCCAGGGTGAACCCACGATGAGCATGAACAGCGAGACCGCCCTGGTCTATCTGCGCGCCTTGTTCGACGAGGACAGCGCCCCGCCAGCCCTGCAACTTTCCGCTACCCGCAAGGACTCCGAGATGATCTTCAGCCAAGCCGATACGCCCCCTGTGGCGCTCGATGAGCCGGTCGCAGCGCCCAGTGATGCGCAGCTGCTGGCCATCTTCCAGCCGGTCTTCGACCGCATCGCCGAGGGCGCCATCGACCGTGAACAGCACCGAGAGCTGCCTTACGACGCCGTGAACTGGCTGCGCGAGGCAGGCTTCGCTCGCTTGCGCGTGCCGCAGCGCCATGGCGGCTTCGGTGTCAGCCTGGAGCAGCTATTCCTGCTGGTCAGCCGCTTGGCCGAGGCCGACTCCAACCTACCGCAGATTTTCCGCGCGCACCTGGGCTTCGTCGAAGGCCGCCTCAACGACGAGGACGAGCAGGGCAATGCCCGCTGGTTCCAGCACGTGGTCAACGGTGAGCTGTTCGGCGCGGCGATGGCCGAGCGCACCGAGACCACTGGCAACAGCGTCAACCTGAGCGAGCACGGCGAAGGCTGGCGGCTGGACGGCGAGAAGTACTACTGCACCGGCACCCTCTACGCCGACTGGATCGCCGTCTCGGCCAACCAGGGCGAGGAGCACGTGGCCATCGCCGTGCCCACCACCGCGCCCGGGGTTACTCGCCTGGATGACTGGGACGGCTTCGGCCAGCGCCTGACCGCCAGCGGTACCACACGCTTCGAGCAGGTCGACGTCGACAGCGCGCAGGTCTTCCGCCGCTTCAAGCTCGGCGAGGGGCGCAGCGATTCCTACATCAGCGCCTTCTACCAACAGGTACACCTGGCGACCCTGGCTGGCATTGCCCGTGCCGTGCAGCGCGACGCCATCGCCTTCGTCCAAGGCCGCACGCGCACCTTCGGCATTCCCGGGCAGTCCAGCCCCCGTCACGACCCCCTGGTGCAGCGTGTGGTCGGGCGCCTGGCGAGCCTGGCCTTTGCCAGCGAGGCGCTGGTCGAGAAGGTTTCGCGCAACCTCGACCAACTGTGGCAGGCCTGGCGCGCAGGCATGGCCACGCCGGAGCAGTACGCCGAGGCCGACATCCATACCTTCCAGGCGCAGCAGGTGGTCATCGGCCAGGTGCTCGAGGCCACGACCTTGCTGTTCGAGGTCGGTGGCGCCTCGGCCGCCAGCGCCGCGCGCCGCCTCGACCGGCACTGGCGCAACGCCCGCACGCTGGCCTCGCACAACCCGGCGATTCTGCGCGAGGCCTACCTGGGCGACTACTACCTCAATGGCACCGTGCCGAGCAAAGCCTGGGCCGAGCGCTTCGCCGAGGCCAAGGCCAAGGACTCGGCGCAACAGGCACAGCCCGCCGTCAACGAAGGAGACCTGGCATGAGCACTGGCAAGCGGCAGATGAGCATCGGCATGAACATCCTCGGCTTCGGCGCGCATTCCGCTGCCTGGCGCGAGGCTGAGGCGCCCGCCAAGGCGTTGACCGACCTTGCCTACTTCACCGAGATCGCCAAGGTGTCCGAGCGCGGCACCCTGGATGCGATCTTCCTGGCCGATGGCCCGGCGCTGGCGGGGGATGTCGCGCAGCAACCTTCGGGGCGCCTGGAGCCGACCGTGCTGCTGACGGCCATCGCCTTGGCCACCCGCCATATCGGGGTGATCGCCACCGCCTCGAGCACCTTCAACGACCCCTACAACCTGGCGCGGCGCCTGGCCTCGGTGGACCACCTCAGCGGTGGGCGCGCGGCCTGGAACGTGGTCACCACCTACAACGACGCCGCCGCGCAGAACTTCGGCCAGGCCGGTTCCGCGCTGCATGCCGAGCGCTATGGGCGGGCCGAGGAATTCGTCGAGGTGGTGCGCAAACTCTGGGACAGCTGGGAAGACGACGCCATCGTCGGCGACGTGGCCGCAGGGTTTTTCGCCGACCCGGCCAAGGTGCACACCATCGACCATGTCGGCGCGCACTTCTCGGTACGTGGCCCACTCAACGTGCCGCGCTCGCCGCAGGGGCGGCCGGTGATCGTCCAGGCCGGTTCGTCCGAGGGCGGCAAGACCCTGGGCTCGCGCTACGCCGATGCCATTTTCACCACCCAGACCACCTTGGCCGACGGCCAGGCGTTCTACCAGGAGATGAAGCAGCGCGCCCGCGCCTGGGGCCGTGACCCCGAGCAGCTGAAGATCATGCCGGGGCTGTCCACGGTGATCGGCAGCACCGAGGCCGAGGCCCAGGCACGTTTCGACCGGCTCAACGCCTACCTGGGCGATAACACCCTGGCCCAGCAGATTGCCTTTCGCATTGGCATCCCGCTGGCCGAACTCGACCTGGACGCCGAGCTGCCCTGGCAGCGCATCGGCCCGGTCAGCGAGTTCAAGGGCTCCCATGGCTTCCTCGAAGCACAGCTGAACCTGGCGCGCCGCGAGAGGCTCAGCGTGCGCGAGCTGTCCCGGCGCATCCTGGTCGGCCATCGGCTGCTGGTCGGTACGCCGGAGCAGGTCGCGGACACCCTCGAGCAGTGGTTCCTGGCCGGCGCCGCCGACGGCTTCAACATCATGCCGGACATGTTCCCCTCCGGGGTCGAGGTGTTCGTCGACGAGGTGGTGCCGCTGCTGCGCAAGCGTGGGGTGTTCCGCCACGAATACACCGGCACCACCCTGCGCGAGCACCTGGGGCTGGCGTATCCGCGCAGCCAGTACCAACGCCACCCGCACGCCGCCTCGGCCTGAACCGACCCCGACAACCGCCCTTGCGTGAGAACCCACCCATGAAATACCGCCCACTCGGCAACAGCGACATCCAGGTCAGTGTCATCGGTCTCGGCACCATGACCTGGGGGCACCAGAACAGCGAACGCGATGCCCACCACCAACTCGACTATGCGCTGTCCCAGGGCGTCAACCTGGTGGACACCGCCGAGATGTACCCCACGCCCACCCGTGGCGACACCTGGGGCAGCACCGAGCGCTTCATCGGCACCTGGCTGGCCAAAAGCAAACGCCGCCAGGACATCGTGCTGGCCAGCAAGGCCGTAGGCCCGGCCCGTACCCCGGCGCAGCAGCACATTCGCGATGGCCGCTCGCGCCACGATGCGAAGAACCTGCGGGCCGCGCTGCTGGGCAGCCTGGACCGCCTGCAAACCGATTACCTGGACCTCTACCAACTGCACTGGCCGGACCGCAGCACCAATTTCTTCGGCCTGCGTGACTACCCCTGGGTCGAGGACGAGGAAAGCGTAGCTATCGAAGAAACGCTGGCGGCCCTGGCCGAGCTGGTCAAGGAAGGCTTGGTGCGTCATGTGGGTGTGTCCAACGAAACGCCCTGGGGCGTGGCGCAGTTCCTCAAGGCCGCCGAGCGCCAGGGCTTGCCACGCATCGTCAGCATCCAGAACCCCTACAGCCTGCTCAACCGGCTGTATGAGGTCGGCCTGGCCGAGTTCAGCCACCGTGAAGGCGTGGGGCTGCTGGCCTATTCGCCGATCGCCTTCGGCGTGCTCAGCGGCAAGTACCTCGACGGCGCACAGCCCGCCGGTGCACGGCTGTCGGAGGGTTCGCCCTATGGCCGCTTCGCCCGTTACACCAGCGAGCAATCGCAGCAGGCAGTACGCGCCTATGTGGAACTGGCGCGCAGCCGCAGCGTTTCACCGGCGCAGTTGGCACTGGCCTTCGTCGCCAGCCGGCCCTTCGTCAGCAGTGCGCTGAGCGGCGCCACCAGCCTTGCGCAGTTGCAGGAGAACCTGGGCAGCCTGGCGTTGCCCCTGGACGACGAGCTGCTGGCAGCGCTGGACGCCATTCATGCGCGCCTGCCCAACCCGGCGCCTTGAGCCAGTGGAGAAGCCTGCGATGAGTCTTTCTTCTTCCGATGCGCTCAACGGCCTGCGCCCCAGCGCCCGGCTGCGTTTGCCGGGCTGGTCGCTGCTGGCCCTGCGCCGCCCTGGGTTGCTGCTGGCCGGGCTGTTCGTGGCGCTGCTGGTGCTGGCCAGCTGCGAGCCGAGTTGGCTGGTGCACAGCGACCCGCTGGCTGCCAGCGCCCGCGATGCCTTCCGTGCGCCCAGCGCGGCACATTGGTTGGGCACCGACGAGAATGGCCGCGATGTGCTGGCGCGCTTGGTGCACGGCGCCCGCGCATCGTTGCTGATGGGCGTTGCGGCCACGCTTATCGCCTTGCTCGGCGGGGCGCTGCTGGGGTTAGCCGCAGGCCTTGGCCAGCGCTGGCTGGATGCGACGATCATGCGTTTCATCGATGTGCTGCTGGCCTTTCCCGACCTGCTGCTGGCGCTGCTGATCATCACCTTCTGGGGCCAAGGCCTGCTCAACGCGGTGATCGCCATCGGCATCGCCGGCATCCCGCGTTTCGCCCGCATGGTGCGCGCGCAAACCCTGGTGGTGCGCCGTGCACCTTATGTCGAGGCGGCACTGACCCTGGGCCTGTCACGGGGGCGGGTGACCCTGCTTCACGTACTGCCCAACGCGGTCAAGCCGATCCTGATCCTGGCCACCATCAGCGTCGGCGGCAATATCGCCGCTGGCGCTTCGTTGAGTTTCCTGGGCTTTGGCGCAGCACCACCGGCGTCGGAGTGGGGCGCCATGCTGTCGGTGGGGCGCAACTTCCTGGCCAACGCCTGGTGGCTGGTGGCCGCGCCCGGCATCGCCGTGACCCTCACCGTGGTGGCCATCACCGCACTGGGCCGCGCCCTGCTGCGTCATAGCGAGGGCAAGGCAACATGAGCGAATCGATTGACGAAACCCGTCCGCTGATCGAGGTCAGCGACCTGCACGTGGGCTTCGCTGGGGCCGCACCGGTGGTCAAGGGCGTGTCCCTGCAGCTGTACCGGGGCGAGTGCCTGGCGCTGGTCGGCGAGTCCGGCTCGGGCAAGAGCGTCACCTCGCGCACCTTGGTCGGCCTGGCCGGGCAGGGCGCGCGGGTCCAGGCCGCGCGCTTGCGTTTCGACCAGCACGACCTGCTCAGTTGCCGCGCCCGCGACTGGCAGGGCATCCGCGGTGGGCGTATCGGCTTCGTCATGCAGGATGCCCTCGGCTCGCTCGACCCGCTGCGCCCGGTAGGCCGCGAGATCGACGAAGCGCTGCGCCTGCACACCCGGCTGAACCGCGAGCAACGTGAGGCGCGGGTCATCGAGCTGTTGCGATCGGTGGGGGTGCCGCAGCCAGAGCTGCGTGCCCGTCAGTACCCGCACCAGCTGTCCGGCGGCCTGCGCCAGCGTGCCCTGATCGCCTCGGCGATTGCCTGCGAGCCGGACCTGCTGATCGCCGACGAACCGACCACGGCGCTGGACGCCACGGTGCAGGCCCAGGTGATGGACCTGCTGGAATCGCTGCGCAGCAGCGAGCGGGCGATGCTGGTGGTCAGCCACGACATGGCCGTGGTGTCGCGCCTGGCCGACCGTGTGGCGGTGATGCGCAATGGCGAGATCATCGAGCAGGGGCCGGTTGGGCAGGTGCTGTATGCACCGCGCGAGGCCTATACCAAGTCCCTTCTGCGCGCTGCGGCGGCGGTGCACGTGCGCCGCGACCCTGCGCTGAGCAGCGACAACAGCGATGCCTTCGCCGAGCGACCCACCGTGGTCGAGGCGCGTGGCCTGAGCAAGCGTTTCGTCGGCCCCGACGGCCAGTCGCGCACGGTGGTCGAGCCCACCTCGTTCAGCCTGCGCGCTGGCGAGACCCTGGGCATCGTCGGTGAGTCCGGTTCGGGCAAGACCACCCTGACGCGCATGCTGCTGGCGCTGGAGCGACCCGACAGCGGCCAGGTGCTGCTGCGAGGCCAGCTCTGGCACAGCCTGTCGGGCGCCCAGCAGCGCCTCGAGCGCAGGCGTATCCAGGTGGTGTTCCAGGACCCGCTGAGTTCGTTCGACCCGCGCTACACCGTGCAGCGCGTGCTCGACGAAGCCCTGGCCGTGGCCGGTGTGCCCCGTGGCGAAGCGCGCCGCCTGCGCGCCGAGGCGCTGCTGCGCCTGGTGCAGCTCGACCCGGCGCTGCTGACGCGACGGCCAATCGAGTTGTCCGGCGGCATGCGCCAGCGCATCGCCATTGCCCGCGCGCTGGCCGCCGAGCCGCAGGTGTTGGTGTGCGATGAGCCGGTGTCGGCGCTGGATGTCTCGGTGCAGGCGCAGATTCTCCAACTGCTCGCGCAGCTCAAGCAGCGCCTGGGCCTGGCTTGCCTGTTCATCTCCCACGACCTGGGCGTGGTGCAGCAGGTCAGCGACCGCGTGCTGGTGATGAAGGACGGCGCGGTGGTGGAGAGCGGCCCGGTGCGCGAGGTGTTCGCCCGGCCCCAGCACGCCTACACCCGCACGCTGCTGGCGGCGATCCCGTTCCTGTACATCCACGAGGAGCGCGGGGTCCGCGTCGATGCGATCGCCCATTGAGCGGCGTCGGCTGCCCAGACATGACCATGAGAAAGAAACTAAGACCGGGGACCCAGCGCACTGTCGCGTCGCTGCTGTCCCCCCGCATTGGAATAGTGGATATGAGCCTTCAGGCCAACAACATCACCGCCAACCAAACCCTCAGCGTCGACGACCTGCGGCGGCTTGCCGGCATTCGCTTGGGCACGATCGCCGAGGGCGTTGCCGAGCGCGAGCGCCAGCGGGTCTTGCCGCACCAGCAGGTGCGTGACCTGGCCGCCGACGGCCTGCTGACCTGGCGCATTCCCCAGGCCTATGGCGGCAGCGGCGCCAGCGTGCGCGAGGTGGTGCAGTTCGTCATCGATCTTGCGGCGGTGGACTCCAATATCGCCCAGGCGCTGCGCCCAAGCTTTTCCTTCATCGAAGGCCTTCTGGTTCGCGGTACGCAAGAAGAGCGCGAGCGCTGGTTTGCCCGCTACCTGGCAGGCGAGGTGTTCGGCAACGCAGGCTGGGAGATCGGTGGCGCCAACGGCGCGATCAGTGCGCGCATCGTGCGCGAGGGCGAGCACTACCGGGTCAATGGCAGCAAGTTCTACAGCACCGGTTCGCTGTATGCCGACTGGGTCAGCGCCGTGGCGCTGGATGAACACCAGCAGCCGGTGTCGTTCATCCTGCCGCGCGAGCGCGAAGGGCTGGAGCTGGTCGATGACTTCGACGCCATGGGCCAGCGGCTGACCGCCAGTGGCACCACTCATCTGCACGGTGTCATCGTGCATCCGCACGAGATCCGCACGCGCATCACCGAGGAGGGCCAGCGCTCCATTGTCCCGCCGTTCTTGCAGGTGTTTCTCGCGGCGGTGGAGGCAGGCATCGCGCGCAATGCGCTGAACGACGCGGTGCAGTTCGCCCGCGAGCATGCCCGGCCGATCAAGCACAGCACGGCCACGCGCTCGGTGGACGACCCCTACGTGCAGTTCTCGGTGGGCGAAATCTCGGCCCGCGCCTTCGCTGCCGAGGCCCTGGTACTGCGCGCCGCCGAGAGCATCGATGCGGCATGGGCCGAGGGGCTGTCCGAGCAGGCGATCACCCGCGCGGCGGTGGACGTGGCGCAGGCCCAGTACCTGGCGGTGGAGTCGGCGCTCAAGGCTGCCGAGCTGCTGTTCGATGTCGGCGGCGCCTCCACCACCGGGCGCGCCCACAACCTCGACCGCCACTGGCGCAATGCACGCACCGTGGCCAACCACAACCCGCGCCACTGGAAGGCCGCCGTGGTCGGCGCCTGGCAGCTCACAGGCACCCAGCCGCCGACCTCCGGGCTGTTCTGAGGGGTTAGCCACGCACCACCTGTCACGACATCCTTCCTATCCGCAAGGACAGCCACACCATGAGTGTTTTTCGATTCATCCCCCAACCCCCGAGCGCCATGCGCGACTGGAACATTCGCAGCCTGCCGGATACCCCCTTGAGGTTCGTGCTGTTCTTCGTCGGGCACTACAGGCCCTGGTACCTGGCCATCCTGCTGCTGCAAATGGCGGCGGTGGTCTGCACGCTGCTGGTGCCATGGGCGCTGGGGCAGGTCGCGCGTCTGGTCAGCGAGGGGGTGGCTGCCGAGCAGGCCTGGCAGGTGCTGCAATGGCCGGTGTTGTCCTTCAGCGCCGTGGTGCTGCTCGAGGTGCTGTTCACCCGTGGCGCCACCGGGGTGCATATTCGCGTGTTGCCGCAGCAGCGGCGTACCGTGACCCACGCTGTGTTCGCCTACCTGCAACAGCATTCGCACCGTTTCGTCAGCAGCGAGTTCGCCGGGGCGCTGGCGCACCGGGTGTCCGAGGTGGCGCTTGGGGTCAACCAGGTCCTCAGTATCCTGTTGTTCGACCTGATCCCGCTGGTGGTGACACTGAGCCTCGCGACCCTGCTGCTGTGGACGGCTTCGTCGCTGCTGGCGGCCTTCATGTTCGGCTGGTCGGTGCTGTTCATCCTGGCCTGCTACCACCTGGCCAAGCGCAGCCACCCGCTGGCCCAGCAGTATTCCTCGGCGCGCAGCACCAGCACCGGCAAGGTGGTGGATGCGGTGACCAACCTCACCAACATCCGCCTGTTCGCCCGCCACGCCTACGAGCATCGCTACCTGGGCGACTTTCTGGAGCGCGAAGTGGGCGCGGCTTATCGCTCGTTCGACTACATGGAGAAGATCCGCTGGTTCCAGTCGGTGTCGGGCATGCTGCTGAAGGTCGGTGTGCTGCTGTTGTCGCTGTACCTGTGGCGAACCGGGCAGATCAGCATCGCCACCTTCGTCATGTCCACCAGTCTGTCGCTGCTGATCATCAACGACGTGGCCAGCCTGTCGCGGCGTTTTCTGGAGTTCTTCGAGGCCACCGGCAATATCGCCAACGGCGTGCGCACGCTGGTCCGTCCGCATGAGGTGGTGGACAAGCCTGGTGCCCATGAGCTGAAGGTGAGCCGGGGGCGGGTGGAGTTTCGCAATGTGAGGTTCGGCTATGCGCCGGACAAACCGATCTTCGAACAGCTCGACCTGGCCATCGAGGCCGGGCAGCGAGTGGGGTTGGTGGGCGCGTCCGGCTCGGGCAAGTCGACGCTGCTCAACCTGCTGCTGCGTCTGTATGACGTGGACGACGGCCAGGTGCTGATCGATGGCACCGATGTGCGTGAGGTGACCCAGCATTCGCTGCACCAGCAGATTGGCCTGATCCCGCAGGAGCCTGGGCTGTTCCACCGCAGCATCCGCGAGAACATCCACTACGGCCACCTGGATGCCACGCCGGACGAACTGGCGGCGGCCATCCAGCGCGCCGGTGCCAGTGCCTTCATCGAAACCATGGACAAGGGCTACGACGCCCTGGTCGGTGAGCGTGGGGTAAAGCTTTCCGGCGGCCAGCGCCAGCGCATCGCCATTGCCCGGGTGCTGCTCAAGAATGCGCCGATCCTGGTGATGGACGAAGCCACTTCCAGCCTGGACTCGATCACCGAGCGCTTCATCCAGGACAAGCTGGACGAGATCATGGACGGCAAGACGGTGATCGTCGTGGCCCACCGTTTGTCCACGGTCGCTCACCTGGACCGTATCGTGGTGTTCGACCGGGGGCGTATCGTCGAGGATGGTAGTCACCAGGAACTGCTGGGCAAGCGTGGTTACTACCATCGCCTGTGGAGCCGGCAATCCGATGGAATGTTTGCCGAGCAGCAGCCCGCCGAGGTGGGTTAAGTGTCCGCCCCTATATCGATAACTGCACAGCCCGATTGGCGTGCACCTGCACCTCTGGCCGGCGCCGGTTGACCACCAGCTCGCCGATGGCGATCAGCCGCGCGCGGGTGACGTTGCGGCTCAGCCCCAGCAGGCTGGCGGTGTGCACCTGGTTGCAATGGCAGAAACGGTAGGCGGCGCGCAGCAGGCTGTCCTCGATCTTTTCGTGCAGGCCGCCGGCCTGCTCTTCGAACAGGCGGTGGAAGGCGCGCAGCAATTGTTCGTCGACGCTCTCGACCACGGCGGCCGCAGGTTGATCGTGGCGCTCGATGCGCAGGTGCGACAGGCGCAGGTCGTCGTCCTGTACCAGCCCGTTGCGGCACACCAGCAGGGTGTGGTGGATGACGTTCTCCAGCTCGCGAATGTTGCCCGGCCAGTCGTAGCCCACCACCTTGCGTTCGGCCTCCGGGGTCAGGCGCACTTCGCCGTAGCCGAGGCGGTTGCAGTAGGTCCTGATGAAGTGGCGGGTCAGCGGCAGGATGTCGCCCGGCCGTTCGCGCAGCGGGTAAAGCTGCAGGCTGACCACGTTGAGGCGGTAGTACAAATCCTCGCGAAAGTTGCCGGCGCCGATGGCTTTGTCCAGTTGCACGTTGGTGGCGGCGACCACGCGCACATTGATCGGGATGCTCTTGCGCGAGCCCAGGCGCACCACTTCGCGCTCCTGCAACACGCGCAGCAGCTTGACCTGGATGGCCATCGGCAGGTCGCCGATCTCGTCGAGGAACAAGGTGCCGCCGTTGGCTTCCTCGAACCAGCCGGCCTTGGCGGCGAGGGCGCCGGTGAAGGCGCCTTTCTCATGGCCGAACAGCTCGGCCTCGACCAGCGATTCGGAGAAAGCGCCGCAGTTCACCGCCACGAACGGGCCGTCGCGTCGACCGCTGAGGTTGTGGATATGGCGCGCGACCAGCTCCTTGCCCGTGCCGGTCTCACCGATGATCAGGACGCTGGCCTCACTGGGGGCGACCTGTTGCAAGTGGGCGAGCAGCGCCTGCGATCTAGGGTCTTCGAAGACCTGTGCGGTCGCCCGGATCGAGGTAGCCAGTGTCGGCGAGGGGGGGAGGGTCAGCAGTTGCATAGGCATCTCTACGAATAGAAAGAAGGTGTAGGGCGTGTCTGGCTCAGGGCCCACTCACCCAGCTCGTGGAGCTTGTAGTCCACTGGGTCGTGCAGGCTCTGGGTACGCAGGTTGCGCCAGTAGCGGTCCAGGCGTAGCGAGGCATGGGTGGCGCGGGCGCCGGTCACTTCGAACAGGCGGTTGCAGATATCCAGTCCGGTGCGCGCGGCCGCCACCTTGGCCGTGGCGATGGACAGCGCCAGCTGCGCACGCTCCTCGGCGCCCAGGGCGTGTTCCTTCTGCCAGGCCGTGTCGAGCTGCTCGGCGGCGCGTTCCACCAGCAGCCGTACGCCTTCCAGGCTCACCCAGAACTCGCCGTAGTGACGCAGCACGTAAGGGTCTTCGCTGACGTGCTGGGCCTTGGAGCGGAACCACGGACGACCCTCCTTGAGGGTGTACTGGCGCGCCTCGTCCAGCGCCCCTTCGGTAATGCCGAGGAAGATATGGGCGAAGTGCAATTGCGCGATCAGCGGGCGCAGACAGGCGAAGGGCGTGCTCAGCGGGCCGGGGTCGAGCAGCAGCTCGTTCTCTTCCACCCGCACGCGTTCGAAGGTGGCGCTGCCGCTGTCGGTCTGGCGCTGGCCCATGTTGTTCCAGTCGTCGTGCAGGGTAATGCCGGTGCGCCCGGTGGGGATCGCGGCGATCAGCAGCTTGCCGCCCGCGCTTTCATCGACCGCGGAGGCGATCAGCATTTCCGAGTCGCTGGCACCGGAGCAGAAGCTTTTCTTGCCGGAGAATTCGCGCCAGCCATCGAAGGTCTTGACCACCGTGCGGGTGTCCAGCGGGTTCAGCGCATTGCCCCAGAACCAGTGCTTGCGCGCCGTCTGCTCGAACCAGGGTTGCCACTGGTCGGGGCGGGCGAACAGGCGCACGGTGGCCAGCATCAGGTGCTGGAAGCCGAACACATGGGCCACCGAGCTGTCGACCTTGGCGAACTCGCGAACCACGCCGAGGGTCTCGCTCCAGCTGGCGCCGAGGCCGCCGAACTGAGTGGGGATGCTCAGCGCCAGCAGGCCGCTCTGGCGAATGGCATCGCGTTGGGCCTTCGGGGTGCCGCCGGCTTCATCGCGTTCCACGGCGGTTTCGGCGAATTCGCCCGCCAGTCGCTGGGCGGTCTGCAAGGGGCTGAGCACGGAGGCTTGCTGGTGGGTTCTCACTGACGGGTCTTCCTGACGGATGATGTGGCTCATGCGCGCTCCTCGGGCGATCGCGCATCGGGGAGTGCGATACGGTTGAGGTCCAGGTCGGCCAGGGTGGCGAAGGCGGGGTGTTGGCGAAGATCGATAGGCATGTTCCACATCCGAAAATGTCGGCGATAGACAATGGCTGCGTGGGTGGTTGACTCCTTATAAAGGTATTTGCTTATTACTCAAACGAAGAAAAATAAATATTGATATTCGATTTGGTTTTTTTCTGGTAGCGCCACTGAGATTCGCCTTGCGTTTAGCCTATTGAATCTTCCTGCTTCAGGACCAAGTGCAGGAGCAACTGTCTTGTTCGCAGCCGCAAGGTTTTCGCGATGCCTGTGGGAGCGGCCTTGTGTCGCGATAGGGCTGCAAAGCAGCCCCTGCACGTTCAGCATCATCTCCAAAATCCTGGGGCCGCTACGCGCCCCTCTCGCGACGCAAGGCCGCTCCCACAGGATTGCGTTGTTCTTCAGAACGGGGCGGTCGATGTTGGGCTTGCCCGCGAACGGCCACAAAATAGGTCTTGGCTTATTCGTCATCCGCCGATAAATGGGCGTCTAGATCGACCGTAACGTCACCTACCAGTGAATGGATTCGCGCCAAAAGGTTTGAGCTCACGGCTTGGAGATGTTCGGGATGGTTGGTGATGTCGCGTGCTAGAAAGCTCAGGGTCTCGTCGTCGGGGCGGACATTGATCTGGTAGTGGTCGGGCAGCATGAGTGCCATGTCGAGTGTTTTGGCCATGATGTTACGGTTCCAAATCAGTTGCAGTGGCATTCATGTTAATGCGGATGCATCGGTAAGTAAGTGCAGATGCACTACGTGCTCTATAAAGGGCCGGACAACGAGATCTGGCTGCGCCTATACCATGCTGGGCGAGCATCCCGCGCTACGGTCTGAACTCGCTGGCCGAAGTGGTCGGCTGGGCGCGGCCGGAGGTGGTGCCGCCGCGCAATGGCCGCACCAGCAAGGCCTTGAGGGCCTTGGGTTACCCGGTGAGCGTCTACTGAGCCTGCTGCCGCCCGGCCAAGTGCCCAACCACATACTCGGCATCCCGCGCCACGCCACTGAAACGCCCGGAACCCCAGGTGTGCAACCAAGGCAGACCGAGGAAGTACAGGCCCGGCAGGCTGGTAACCCCACGTTTGTGGCCGGGGTACCCGCGGCCACTGAACACCGGCGCATCCACCCAGCTGAAGTCAGGCCGAAAACCGATGCACCAGATGATGCTGGTGATGCCCGAGCCTTCCAGTTCCAGCGCGGTGGCGTCGTGTTCCGGGCGCCATTGCGGCTCGTAGCGGCTGGCCGCCGGGGCGTCGATGCCGTGCTCGGCGATGTACTTGTCGATGCTGGCGTTGATGCGGTTGTACACGGCATCGGCGGCATCCAGGTTGGCGGCGAGGTCGTCTGCAAAGCGCAGCACGCTGCCGTCGAGCGATTCCAGGCGGCCGAACAGCTGCATGCCCTCTTCGGCGAAGCGGCGCAGGTCGATGTCGCGCCCGCCGTCGCGCCCGGTGACGTAGTGGTTGGTGTTGTCGCGCACGCCTTCACGCAGTGGATGGCGGTCGACATCGATGTCGTAGTAGCCCATCTGCGCCAGCCAGTCGACCACGTCCTTGCCGCGATAGAAGCGCGCGCAGCGCGGCGCATCGCCCACGGCCAGGAACACCTTGCGCCCGGCCAGGTGCAGGTCTTCGGCGATCTGCGCGCCGGACTGGCCGGAACCGACCACCAGCACCGCACCTTCAGGCAGCGCCTGGGGGTTGCGGTACTGCTCGGAGTGGATCTGCTGGATGCCGCTGGGTAGGCGCTCGGCCAGGGTGGGGATGATCGGCGTATGGTAGCCACCGCTGGCGACGATCACTTGGTCGGCGCTGAAGTCGCCGGCGCTGGTGTTGAGCAGGTAGCCGCCCTCGGGGCGAGCAGTCAGGCGCTGCACTGCAACGCCTTCGCGCACCGGGGCGTTGACCTTGGCGATGAAGGCGTCGAGGTAGTCGATGATCTGCGCTTTCTTCATGAAACCGTGCGGGTCGTCGCCGCTGTAGGGGTGGCCGGGCAGGCTGCATTGCCAGTTCGGCGTGACCAGGCAGAAGGCGTCCCAGCGTTGGCTGCGCCAGGTGTGGGTGAGGCTGTGTTTCTCCAGCACCAGGTGGTCGATGTCCTGCTGTTGCAGGTAGTAGCTGGCCGAAAGCCCGGCCTGGCCGCCGCCGACGACGATTGCACGATAGTGGGTCATGGAGGGTGTCCTCAAGGTTCAGATGTCGCCGAAGGCGGCGTAGTTGACGGGGCTGGCGCCGTATTGGCGGATGTCCAGGACGGTGACGCACTGCTGTGGGTCAGGGTATTGCCGGGCGCGTATGCGCAGGCCGCCGAGGCTGTCCATGGCCGAGCTGCAATAGAAGCCCTTGACCTCGCGCACCCGTTCGGAGGCGGCGTTCAGGGCGTTTTCCGCCAGGCGCATGAAGTGCTCCAGCGGGTAGCTTTGGCCGACTGCGAAGTATTCGTGGACCGTGGTGGACGGCGAGTAGGTGTCGGTTTCCTGGCCGTCGGGCCAGCGCAGGCGGATGTTCACGGCGGGCATGTCAGGGTTCCTCGGGGTAGCTGAAGCCGGTAAAGGGATGGGTGTGCAGGTTCCAGAATTGCTGGTGTTGCGGGCCCAGGCTGACGTGCAGGCGGGCGCTGTCGTCGATCTGGCCGATGGCGACGCAGTGCAGGCCCTCGAAGGCGAAGGCGGTTTGCACCTTGGGCAGGTCCTCGGCGGCCAGGGTCAGCAGGAAGCCGTAGCTGGGGAAGGCTTGCAGCCAGCGCTCAAGCGGCGCGTCGGCGGGGCGGGGCAGGCGGTCCAGGTCGAGCTGGGCGCCGCAGCCGGTGGGCTCGAGCAGCATCAGCAAGGTGCCGAGCAGGCCGGCGTTGCTGATGTCTTTGGCGGCCAGCAGCAGGCCGGCTTCGGCCAGGCGCGGTATCACATCCAGCTTGGCCCGCAGGCGTTCGCCAGGTACGCCTTCGAAGGCTTTCCAGTAGGGCGCCTCGCCGTGCCATTGGCCGTCCAGGTCGACCACCATGGCCAGGCACTGGCCAGGCGCGACGTGCAGGGTCGACAGCAGGCGCCTGGCCCAGCCAGTGATGGCCACGGCCAGTGCCGCCGGGTTGCCAGGCGCCTGGCTGGTATGCCCGCCGGCCAGGTGCAGGCCGTAGGCCTGGCAGGCATCGCGGATGCCCAGAAGGATCTGTTCGGCGGCTTGTTCGTCGTGGTGCCAGTAGGCGTTGACCACTGCGCTGGCGCGCCCGCCCATGGCAGTGATGTCGCTGACATTGGCCATCACCGCCGACCAACCGGCGAACCACGGCGCCTGCTCGACGAATTGCGGCAGCATGCCTTCGATGGCCAGCAACTGGTATTGGTCGCCGCAGCGGATGGCCGCGGTGTCGTCGCCGGGCAGTGCATACAATGCGTCGCGCTCGCTGCCCGTGGCAGGCAGCACCCGCGCCGGGTGCTGGATGGCCTGTTTGGCGCGCATGGCGGGGATGTCGGCCAGGCGCGCGAGCAAGGTGGGAAGGTCAGTGTGCATGGTGTGCCACCTGCGCGCGCAACAGCGCCACTTGGCGCGTCATGAAGGGATAGTCGGCAAGCCTGGCCTGCATCAGCACATGGGGCTGGCCGAGCAGCTCGAGGGTTTCGAGGCTGTCCCAGTGCAGGCTGTGGAAATAGCTTTCATTGGCCTGTTGCACAGTGGCCAGGAAGGTCTCGCAGCCCAGGTCGATGGCCCGCGCAACCGCTTCGTTGACCAGCGCCTTGCCGATCATCGCGTGGCGCCGGTAGCGCCGCTCGACGCACAGCCGACCGCCGTACCACACGCCGGGGGCGGTGGAGTAGATGCGCACGGCGCCGATGACCTGCTCGGGCATGCCGCACTGGTGCGCCACGGCGACGATGGCGATGGCCTGGAAGTCGCGCTCGTCCTTGTCCTGCTCCAGCAGACGCTGCTCGTCGGAGAACACCGCCCGGCGCAAGGCGTAGTAGCCGCTGCGCTCCCAGGCCTCGCTGGCCGGTTTGACCCGCAGTTCGCCAGCGAGAAAGTCGTTGAACGTATCGTGGGTCAGTGCGAAGGCGAGTTCGGCCATGGCAGGGCTCCTGTCACTCGTGGTTCTTGAGCGCCGAGCAGGCGCCGCATTTGGCGCAGCCGGCATTGATACGTTCCGAATGCAGCCCGTGGCGGCGTAGGCTGGCGCCGATGCGTGGGTACAGGCGCTGCATGAACGCGCTGTCGGGCTTGGGGTGGTGGGCCAGCGGGGTGTTGTCGATCGGCACGAAGGGCACCACGAAGGGGTACACGCCCATGGCCGCGAGGCGCTCGCTCATCTGCGCGATGGCGTCTTCGCTGTCGCCGAGCCCGGCGAGGATGTAGGTGCTGACCTGGCCGTGGCCGAACACCTTGACCGCTGCTTCGAAGGCGCTGAAGTAGCGCGACAGCGGCACCTGCGCCTTGCCCGGCATGATGCGCTGGCGCACGGCGTCGGTGACCGCTTCCAGGTGCATGCCCAGCGACACCACGCCGCTGTCTTTCAGGCGAGTGAACCAGTGGTCGTGGTCTGGCGGTTCGCACTGCGCCTGGATCGGCAGGTCGACGGCGGCGGTCACCGCGGCGGCGGATTCGCACAGGATCGCCGCGCCACGGTCAGGGGTTTGCGGGGTGCCGGTGGTCATCACCATGTGCTTCACACCATCGAGCTGCACCGCCGCCTTGGCCACCTGGGCCAGTTGCGCCGGGCGCTTGCGGGCGATGGTCTTGCCGCTGGCCAGCGACTGGTTGATCGCGCAGAACTGGCAGGCGGTGGCGGCATCGTTCATGCGGATGCAGTGTTGCAACAAGGTGGTGGCCAGCACGTCCTTGCTGTGCAGGGTGGCGATCTTCCAGAAGGGCACGCCATCGTCGGTGCTCAGGGCGTAGAAGTTCGGCACGCCCGGCATCTGCACCTGGCCGACTTGCAGGCCTTCGCGAAAGATCAGGGCTTGGCCGCCGCTGGCATCGGGCACGGCGCTGTAGGGCGAATCCAGCGAGGCGCGGTTGAGCATCGGCACCATGGCGGTACGCTCGCCGAAGGTCAGCGCCTTGTGGTCGGAGGGGCCGGCGCCGCCCTTGCGGCTCAGGCCATCCGCGCCCTGCCAGCGCACGCCGTGGCATTGCAGCTCGGCCAGCAGGTCGCTGGCGATCACTGGGCTATTCATGCTCGGCCACCTCGCGGCGCTCGTGCACGTGCAGGGCCGGGCGGCGGTCGATCAGCAGGCTGAGCAGTTCCGGGCGGCTGTAGTGGCCCACCGAGTCCATCATGCGCTTGCGCTTGTCGATCAGCGCCAGGTCCAGGTCGGCGACGATATAGCCTTCGCCTTCGGTCTTGCGCGCCAGTACCTTGCCTTCGGGGCTGATGATGGCGCTGAAGCAGCCGCCGGAGATCGGCTCGCGGGCGCAGCCGGTGTCGGCCATGATGCGGTCTTGCTGCTGCTCGTCCAGCCAGGCGGTGGCGTTGACCACGAAGCAGCCGCTTTCCAGGGCGTGATGGCGGATGGTCACTTCCATTTGCTCGGCGAAGATCGGCCCCACCAGCGAACCTGGGAACATCGCCGCGTGGATCTGCTCGCCATCGGCCATCAGCGCGTAGCGGGCCAGCGGGTTGTAGTGCTCCCAGCAGGCCAGGGCGCCGATGCGGCCCACGGCGCTGTTGCAGGCGCGCAGCCCCGAGCCATCGCCTTGGCCCCAGACCATGCGCTCGTGGTAGGTGGGGGTGATCTTGCGCCGATGCTGAAGCAGGGTGCCGTCGGCATCGAACAGCAGTTGCGCGTTGTAGATCGTGCCGCCGTCGCGCTCGTTGATGCCGATGCAGGCGACGATATTGGCCTCGCGGCAGGCGTCGGCGATCTGCCGGGTGGCGTCGCTGGGCACGCTCACCGATTCCTCGAGCAGCTTCAGGTGTTGCGCGCCCATGGCGAAGGGCGGCTGCACGAAGGAGAAATAGGGGTAGTAGGGCACCACGGTTTCAGGGAATACCGCGAACTGCACGCCTTCGCGGCCCAATTCCAGCAATTGGCCGCAGAGTTTGTCGACGGTGGCCTGGCGTGAGTAGAGCACGGGGCTGAACTGAACGGCGGCGGCGCGGATGACGGGCATGGGCTGGGGTCCTTGGTTGGGGCGGTAGAAGGTGTCGCCGCTGCGCAGCGCTCGCTGCACAGCGGCGTGCAGGGCGTCAGGCGGTCCAGGTGTCGATGATCAGCGCGCCTTCGCGGCGCATCAGCAGGCGCAGGTCCATGACATCCAGCGGGTTGATCGGGCGAATGCCTTCGATCAGGGCTTTTTCGGTCTGGCCATACAGCGCTTGCAGGGCGAAGCGGCAGGCGTACACCTCGCCGCCTTCGCTCATGAAGGCCTTGAGCTGGTTGTTCACCGCCAGGTGGCCGGGGAAGGCTTCGGTGCCCAGGGTGGGGAAGCCGCGTTGCACGCCCAGTTGCACGCCTGGCCCGTACAGCAGCACTTTGGTTTCGAAGCCCTTGCGCAGCAGGCGCTTGGCTTGCAGCAGGTTGACCAGGCCGATGGAGCCTTCGAAGGCGATGGTGTGGAAGGTCAGCAGCGCTTTTTCGCCCGGTTCGGCTTTGACGTCTTCGAAGACTTTCTCTTCGTAATTGACCAAGAAATCGCCGTCTTGGTAGTGGGAAATGTCCACGGTAGGCATATCGTCTTCTCCGGTTTTTATCGCTGTGGTGATCGCCGGTGCGGCGGATCGTTGCGAAGGAGAATTGCGAAGGGCGTGCCAGGCGGTTGCAGGTTTTTTTAACGTGGACTAAGGGTTTGATTTCACTGGAAATACGTATCTGATACGGTTTTTCGACGATGATCTGAGCCTGTTCGCGCACTACGCAAACGCGTAGAACTACGATTATTCGTAATGTGGACTGCGAGATTTCGTACGATGTCCGAGACCGATTACCTCAGTGGATGGGCGGACCTGGCCTACGCGTCGCGGCACATGGTGTTCGAGCACTGTGCCGATGCCATCGCCTTGCTCGACCCCTACGCCGACCGTTTCAGCGACCTCAACATCGCCACCTGCAAACTGTTCGGCTACCCGCGCCAGGAGTTGTTGCTGCTGCCGGTGAGCAAGCTGTTCGGGCACCAGTTGGCCGACCTGATCGTGTTCAGCCAGGCAGTGCTGGAGAAGGGCCAGGGCTGGAGCGACGAGCTCAGTTGCAACTGCAAGAGCGGCGAGCGCATCGAGCTCGAGATCAAGGCCACCGCGTTGCAGGTAAAGGGCCAGACGCAAATCATTCTGGTGCTGCGCGAGCAGAGCCAGCAGCGCTACCAGCAGGACCAGGCCGAAACCGAGCGGGCCATGCGCGGCGGGCTGCTGGAGTGGCGCAACATCCTCAACCTGTTCAAGGAAACCGAGCGCGACAACCAACTGCTGCTCAGCGCCGTGGGCGACGGTATCTACAGCATCGACAACCAAGGCCTGGCCACCTTCGTCAACCCTGCCGGTGCGCGCATGCTCGGTTGGGAGCCGGCCGACATGATCGGCAAGAACATCCACCGCATTCACCACCACAGCCATGCCGATGGTTCGCACTACCCGGTGGAGGACTGCCCGATCTACCGCGCCGTGCACGATGGCGTGGTACACGAAGGCCGCCAGGAGGTGTTCTGGCGGCGCGATGGCAGTTGCTTCCCGGTGGAGTTCACCAGCACCCCGGTCATCTCCGACAGCCGCCTGGTGGGCGCGGTGGTGGTGTTTCGCGACATCACCGAGCGGCGCACCACCGAACTGCAACTGCAAACCGCACTCGAGGAACTCAAGCAGCTCAAGGCGCGGCTGGAGGAGCAAAACGCCTATTTGCAGGAAGAAATCCACATCGAGCACAACTACCGCGAGATCGTTGGGCAGAGCGAGCCGATCCTCAAGATCATCAGGCAGATCGACGTGGTGGCGCCTACCGACGCCAGTGTGTTGATCCACGGCGAGTCGGGCACCGGCAAGGAGCTGATCGCCCGCGCCATCCACCAGGCGAGCAGACGCAGCAAGTACCCGCTGATTCGGGTGAACTGCGCGGCTATTCCGGCCGAGCTGTTCGAAAGCGAGTTCTTCGGGCATATCCGCGGTGCGTTCACAGGCGCAGTGCGCGACCGTGTCGGGCGCTTCGAGCTGGCCGATGGCGGTACGTTGTTCCTCGACGAGATTGGCGAGATCCCGCTGGACCTGCAAAGCAAGCTGTTGCGGGTGTTGCAGGAAGGCCAGTTCGAACGGGTGGGCGAGGAGCGCACGCGCAAGGTCGATGTGCGCATCGTCGCGGCCACCAACCGCAACCTGCGTGAAGAAGTGCAGGCCAAGCGCTTTCGCGAAGACCTGTATTTCCGCTTGAACGTGTTCCCGATCCAATCGCCGGCCTTGCGCGAGCGGCCGATGGATATCGCGCCGCTGGCCATGCATTTCATCAGCGAAGTGGGCCGGCGCCTGAACCTGCCGGGCAAGCGCCTGCGCACCGTGGACATGGAACGCCTGCAACGCTATGCCTGGCCGGGCAATATCCGCGAGTTGCAGAACGTGATCGAGCGGGCGTTGATTACCGCCCAGGGCGATACCCTTGCCATCGACCTGCCCGATGATGTGCCCAGCAGCCGTATGCCGCGTAGCACGCCTACACAGGCGACGATACTGACCGACGAACAACTGCGTGCACTGGAGCGCGACAACACCCTGGCAGCGTTGCAGGCGTGTGACGGCAAGCTGTTCGGCAAGGATGGCGCGGCGCACCTGTTGGGCATCAAGCCGACTACATTGGCTTCGCGGCTAAAGCGGTTGGGGATCGGCGGCGACTGAAGCAACCCTGTAGGAGCGGGCTTGTCGGATCGCCGCACCGCCGCGAACCGGGGGCAGAGCCCCGGCCATGCACCGCGCTGACTGCTTCGCGGGCAAGCCCGCTCCTACAGGGTTTTGCGTCGTTGCCCAGGGCGCAATCGCCGCCACCCCAGCACCACCCCACTCAACGATACCACCAGCCCACCCACGCTGAACGTGATGATCAGCCCTTCACGCAGCAGCGGCCGTTCCAGCAATGGCTGCCAGTCCCAGCTATGCAGCAGGTTGAACAACCAGCGGCCATTGCGTTGCGCCTGGTCGTGGCTGGCGACCAGCTCGCCGCTGGCAGGGTCCAGGTATATCCAGGTCGCGGCCGGGTCGGCGAAGCGCAGGCGCAGCACCGGTAGTGGGCGAGTCTGGAAGCCATACATGCTTTGTGGGTCGCGGGCGAAGTAGTGGAAGTCGTAGCGGGTCTGCCAGTCGACCTCGGGCGTGAGCTGCGGTGCGATGGCTTGTGCCGCTGCCAGCAAGCGTTCGCGGGGGAACTGGCTGGCTACCGGCATCCCAGCCTCGAGCACGCGGCTGCTGCCGGCCGCATTGCGCGCCACCAGGTAGGTGCTGTCGGCCAGGCGCCGCCAGTACAACTCCACCGGCACGAAGCCCGGCTCGTCTTGCAACGCGGCCAGCGCCTGGGCGACTGGCTGGCTGAGGTCCGCCGCACGCAGCGGCCCTTGCTGCAAGGCCTTGAGGTCGAGCCGCGAATCACTGGCGGTAAGCCCCCACGGGCGCATCGACATCAACCCGCTGAACACCCACAGCACCAGCAGCACCCCGAACAACAAGCCGCCGATATGGTGCCAGCGCAGCCAGCCGCCGCTGTATGGGCTGCACGAGCCGCTGCGGTAGCGCTTGCGCACCCGCAGGCGCAGGGTGCCGACGACCATGCCCAGCACCGCCGTCACGCTGCCGACCAGCGAAAGCCCGATCACCAGCACGCGCCAGCCGTTGTCGAAGCCGAACCCACCGCGCAGCGGGTAGAGCCAGTGCAGCCAGGCGCCGACCCAGTTCCAGGCGCGCTCCTCGGAAGTGGCATCGCGCACCACCTCGCCTGTGCGCCCCGACAGGTACAGCCAGGTGCCGTCTGCATCGTCCACCTGCACGCGGTGCAGCGGGCGTTCGGCGTCGAGGGCGCGCGAATGCGTCCACATGTCCTCGTCCAGGGTGCCCTGGTAGGTCACTGGCGCATCGCCTGCGTACTGCCGGGCGCTGGCCAGCGCCCAGGCATCGTCGACCTTGGACAGGGGCGCGCCGCTGGCCGCGTCGAAGGCCAGGCGACGGCCGTCGGCAAGCTCCAGCAGGTAGTGCGGCTTGCCTGCCAGGCTGGTCAGGCGCAGCCCCTTCAAGGGCTGCTGCGCCCAAGCTTGCGGCAGCTCGGCGCAGCACCCTGGCGGCAGCGCAGGCAGGTGGGCCAGGCGCTCGGCGGGGGTCAGCTTGGGGTAGCCGACATACAGCATCACCACCCCAGAGACGAACCACAGCGCCATGAACGCGCAAGCAACGATGCCCAGCCAGCGGTGCCACAGGTACAGCTGGCGCTTGAGGGCCTTCATCAGTAGCGCCACTGCACAGCCACTTCCAGGCTGCGCGGTTCACCCACGTAGTACTGGACGTTGCTCTGGTGGATGAAGCGCGCATACACCTCATCGGTGAGGTTGCGCAGGCGTGCGCTCAACTGCACATGCTGGTCCAGGTCGTGGGTCATCGACAGGCCGTACACCGTGTACGAAGGCACCCATGCGGTATTGGCCGTGTTGGCGTAGGCGGCGGAGACGTAGCGGGCGTCGGCACCCACTTGCCAGCCAGGGGCCAGGTCATAGGTCAGCCACAGGTTGGCCACGCGGTCGGGAATGTTCACTGGGTTCTTGCCCTTGCGCGAGTACACCACGCCGCCAATGGTTTCGTTGAACTCGTCGTATTCGGCGTTCACCCAGGCGAAGTTACCGGCCGCCAGCAGCTTGGACGTGACCTTGAACGAGGCCGCCAGCTCGATGCCGGTGGAGGTCTGCTGGCCGGCCTGCTCGGTGGTGTTGGGCACGGTCGAGGAGGGCACCGAGATGTTCTTGCGCACGATGCGGTAGGCGGCGGCGGTGGCGGTGCCGCGCCCGTCGAGGAAGTCCAGCTTGCTGCCGACTTCCACCTGGCGCCCGGTGCTCAGGTCGAGGTCGCCGACCTGGCCGATCGAGGCGCTGGTCAGCGTGCCGCCTGGGGGCTCGGCCGAGGTGCTGTATTGGGTGTAGAGGCTGATGTTGGAGGTGAGGTCGTAGACCAGGCCCAGGCGCCCGGTGAAGGCGTCCCAGCGCCGGTCCAGCTTGGCCCGCGCGACATGGTCGAACAGGTCGAAATCGATATGGTCGTAGCGCAGCGCGGTGACCAGCGACAGTTGGTCGGTCAGGCGCGTGCGGTTCTCGACGAAGGCCGCCGAGGTGTCGGTGGTGGTACTGCGGCCCTTGGCGCGCGGCGCGTCCATGCCGGGGATGTCGAGGAAATCGCCCGGGTCGAAGCTGCCGGGGTCGACGGTGTCGAACGCGCCCCTGGACAGCGGGTAGTTGGTCTGCTGGTTGCGGCTGTAGTCGACCCCGAAGGCCCAGTCGCTGGCAAGGCCGAACAGGTGGCCCAGGTGGGTCAGCTCGATGCGGTTGCCGTTCACTTCCTGGTCGTGGCGCTGGCGAAAGCCACTGGAGCGGCTGATGGCGCTGTTGTCGGCGTTGTAGCGATACACCTCAAGGTTGCGGTAATCGCGCTGGCCGTTGTAGTGGTAGAAGGTGTTGCGCAGCGCGGTGCTGTCGTCGAAGCGGTAGTCGGTGATCGAGCGTAGCCAGCGGGTGCGCTGTTCATAGCGGCCGTCGTCGACGTTGTAGTTCTTGAAGCGGTTGCTCTTGTCGATCTTCAGGGTGCCGAGCGCCGGTTGCAGCACTGGTGTGCCCCAGTACGGGCTGTCCTCTTTTTCTTCCAGGTATTCGATGGCCAGGGTGTGGGAGAGCTGGTCGTTGATGTCGCTGAGCAGCGAGAAGGCCAGGTTGCCGGCCCCGTTTTCCTGGCGGTCGATGTAGCCGTTGGTGTGGGTGCGGCTGTAGTCAAGGCGCGCGTAGTGGCGTGGCCCGTCGCCGCTGTTGAGCGCCTGGTTGGCGCCCACCGAGGTTTCCCAGGTGTCGTAGCGGCCATAGCTGACACGCCCTTCGAAGCTGTCGGCGTCGCGGCTGGCCAGGCGCGTGATCATGTTCAGGCTGCCGCCGACCGCACCGCTGCCATTGAGGAACGACGAGGGGCCGCCGAGCAGCTCCACGCGGTCGTAGATCCACGCGCCGACCGGCCGCGCAGCGGCGCCGTATTGCACGTTGATGCCGTTGAACAGCTGGCTGATCTGCGCACCGTTGAAGCCGCGGTACGCCACGAAGCCACCGAAGCCCGGCGGCGCGGAGGCGTTCACCCCGGGCAGGGCGTTGGCGGCATCCTGAAAGTTGCGCGCGCCGATGCGCTCCATGGTTTCACGGTCGGCCACGCTGACCGAGGCCGGGTTTTGCCGGGCGCTGAGGTTCAGGCGCGAGCCGCTCTCGACAGTGCGGTCGAGGTTCAGGCGGGTGCCTTCGGGCTCATCAAAGGTGGCGTTGACGTTGCTGTCGGGCAGGGTGACGGGGGCATGCTGCGCCCAGGCGCTGGTTGCGCTGCCAACGAGCAGCGCCAAAGTGGTCATGCGGAACATTCGAATGCTTCCTGGCTGAAATCGATAGCGGCACGCGCGCGGCCGAGGATGCGGCGGCGAGGCGTGGCGATGTCAAAATGTCAAAGCGCGGGAAGCAGGGCGGGGGAGGCGCGAGGGTTGACTAACGGCCAACGTTGCTTGGGTAACGGCGGGGCGGGCTGCCTGGGCAGGGGGCGGGTGGTTTCGCCGGCAAGCAGGGCCAGCAGGCCGAAGAGCGCGGCCAGCAAGGTGGCACTGAACAGGCTGGTGATCATGCAGTCGGCGCCGCTGGGCATTGCCATGTCGCCGCTGTCGTGACTGCCGCCGTGGTGGCTGCTGGATGCGGCACCGCTGCTGTCCGTGGCACACCAGGCTGCATCGCCCAGGCCACTCAGTTGCAGGCCGGCCATCTGCCCATGGCCCACGGCACACAGCAACGAGCTGAGCAGGATGCTGAAATACAGCACCCAGGCAACCTGCGATCGTGTTTGGCGGGCCAGCTTCATCGGCAATGCTCGGATGGAGTGGGGAAGGGTATAGGCGAGCGGATTCTACAGCGTTTGTATCGCCTGAAAAGGCCTGTTCTGAGGTTAGGACGATTCGCGGGGGACGCTAGGAATTTACACGCGCCGGTTCGGCCTGGGCAGTTGTTCAGGCGCTACGGAAAACCGTAGGCTTCGTCACAGCCCAGTCGAGGACACCATGGTTATCGAAAAAAAGATCAACACTGCCGCCGTGCGCATGACATCGCTGGACCCGCTGGACCACGCGCTGGAACTGCTGCACTTCGGCTTTCGCGGGCTGACGGTGGAGGCCGACGCTTACCTGGCGACGCTGGGGCTATCGCGGGTGCACCATCGCATCCTGTACGTCATCGCCCGCGCCGAACACCTCAGCGTGGGCGACCTGGCAGCGACGCTTGGGGTCAGCAAGCAAGCGGCGCACCGCCCGTTGTCGCACCTGTTCGAACGTGAACTGGTGGGCTACAGCCGCGAACCGGGGCGGCATCGCTTCAAGCTGCTGGCGCTCACCGAGGCGGGCCAGGCGGTGGAGCGCAGTGCCACGGAGCTGGAGCGCAAACTGCTGCGCGAGGCGTTCGCCCAGACCGACGAGCAAGGCCAGCAGGCCTGGGAGGCGGTGATGCTGTCGCTGGCCGGGCACCTCAACCGGCCGTGATGCGCTCGCGCACCACGATGCACTTGGCCAGTGGCTGTATCAGCGCCTCGGGCGCTTCCTGCCAGGGCACCACGGTCGGGCTCACCAGCAAAGGGTCGCAGCGCCCGCTGGCGACCAGGTCGAACACTTTCGGGATGTGCGGGCGTACGTTGCACACCCCCACCGACAAGGTCACATCGCGCAGGTACATGCCGAACAGCGGGATCTTCGGGTCTTCGAAGAGGATGCCGATGCACGAGCAGTGCCCGCCGGGGGCCAGGGCCAGCAGGCCACGGTGCAGGGCCTGCGGGTCACGGGTGGCGCTGACCACCAGGTCGTAGCGCTCGTCCAGCACCGGCTCCAGTTCCACGTTGGCACCGCTGCGTACGGCCAGCTCGCGGCGGTAGTCGTTGTCGTCGAGGTAGTCCACGCTCGCAGCGCCTGCCGCGTTGGCCATCTGCACGGCCAGCACGCCCAGGCTCTCGGTGCCGCCGACCACCAGCACCCGAGCGTTTTCCCGCGTGGCGAGCGGGCGGCTGGTGGCGACCCAGGCATCGGTCAGGTTGTCGCTGGCGCTGGCCACGGCCAGTGGGTCCAGGCCCGGTGGCAGCGGCACCAGCATGGCATCGGCGAAGGGCACTTCGACCAGCTCCGAAAACAACCCGCCCCAATTACCCCCAGCCGGCACGCCATAGGCTGCCAGGCGCGGCACCGAGGTGCAGGCGGTGCCTCGGCCTGCGCGGCACTGTGCGCATTCGCCGCAGGCGATCTTCCAGGGCACCGAGACCAGGTCGCCACGGCGCACGCTGGCCACCTCGCCGCCCACCTCCAGTACCTCGGCCACGCATTCATGGCCCAGGGCGAAGGGCGGCTTGAACGGGGTGAGGCCTGCGATCAGGCGCCGGTCCAGGTCGCAGGAGGCCGAGGCGATGGGGCGTACCAACGCGCTGCGGGCGCTGGACAGCTTGGGGGAGGGCGCCTGTTCCCAGGCCAGTTGCCCTGGGCCGCGTACGATCAGTGCGCGCATGGCATCACCCCCGAATGACGAAGGTGGTAGTGGCCTTGGCGTACAGCTTGCCGCTGTCGTCGACCAGCTGCGCATCGCAGATCGCCAGGCTGCGGGTGCGTTCCACCACCCAGCCCTGCACCTGGTACACCTGGCCGGCGTGCAGGGGGCGCACGTACTTGACGTTGAGGTCAACGGTGGCGTGAACGGTGTCGGTTTCCAGGGTCGAGAACAACGCCAGCGCCGCCGCGCCGTCAAGGCAGGTAGCGGCGAACCCGCCATGCACCGCGCCTGCCGGGTTGAGGTGACGCTCGTCGGGCCGCGCCTGCAGGGTGATGCGCCCTGGCGCCACGTCCACGGCGGTCATGCCCATGGTCTGGCCGATGGAAGGCGCGGGCAGGTCGCCGCGGATAAGGGCATGCAGGGCTTGCAGGCCTGAGGTGGGGGTGTCGGTCATGGATGGCTGCTCCGGTAGAGAGGGGTACGGATGCAAACAGGGACATGACCACGCTAATGGCGCAGAGGTTTTCGGGTCAACAGTATTGATGTGATAAGGGCGGTGGCGATTCTGCCGTATTCATGGCAGAACCGCCACGCTATCGCAGGCTGTGCTCCAGCGCGTCGAACAGCGCCTGGTACAGCGGTTGCACCTCCGGGAGCGCCCGGGCGCGCAGGCAGCCATGCACCAGCCCCGGACCTGGAAAATAGTGCGCAGGTACGCTGGCCGCACGTAGCCGTTGTACGTAGTGCAGGCCGTCATCGCGCAGGGGGTCGAATTCGGCGACGCCGACGAAAGCCGGCGCCAGGCCGCGAAGGTCCTGGGCGTGCAAGGGCAGCGCCAGGGGCTGGTGACGCTGCGAGGGCTCGGGCAGGTAGCTGGCCAGGCAATCGTGCAGGTCCTGGGTCGACAGTAGCGGG
Organism: Pseudomonas sp. NPDC089554; assembly: GCF_050280645.1. Lineage (NCBI taxonomy): Bacteria > Pseudomonadati > Pseudomonadota > Gammaproteobacteria > Pseudomonadales > Pseudomonadaceae > Pseudomonas > Pseudomonas sp. NPDC089554. The sequence goes on along the minus strand of NZ_JBNNVR010000018.1, from coordinate 25,018 downwards.
GCGTCGGCGCAGGCGTGGCGTGAGGCAGTGTCGTGGTCGCCCAGCGCCGGGTACACCAGTGCCTGCAAGCGTGGCTGCGCTTCACCTGCCTCGCGCAGGGCCAGGCACAGGGCGGCGGCCAGGTTGCCACCGGCGCTGTCGCCCAGCACTGCCAGGCGGCCACGGTCGATGGGTTCATGCAAGGTGCCGTCGCGTATCGCTCGCCAGGCGGCCAGGCTGTCGTCCAGGGCGGCGGGGAAGGGGTGTTCCGGCGCCAGCCGGTAGTCCACCGCCACCACCAGCAGTTGCAGGCGGGCGGCCAGCTCGGCGCAGAAGAACGCATGGGAATCGAGGTCGCCCAGCATCCAGCCGCCGCCGTGCAGGAACAACAGCACCGGCCAACCGCTGGCCGGTGCATCGCCTGACGGCCGGAACAGACGCAGCGGCGCCAGCCCCGGCAACAGCAGATCGCGTACTTGCAAGCCAGGCGGCTGCGCCGGGGTAAAGGCGGCCGCCATGCGCGAATAGGCGTCGCGCTGCGCGGCCAGGCTGGCATCCCGCGCGGCGAAGCTGCGGGTGTGCTCGATGAACGCCGTCATGCCGGCGGAGAGTGGAAAGTGCGATGGGCTCACAGGACTTCCTTTTCCAGCGTGCACGTCATTGGGCTGCCAGCAGGGCCGGTGTGGCGGGCTTGCCATCGAAGGTGGTGACCCCGTCGAGCCAGGCCTGCACCTGCTCGGGGTGGGCCTTGAGCCAGGCGCGGGCGGCCTCCAGCGGCGCGGTGCGGGCCAGGATCGGCTCCATCACCTCGCTCACGCCCTGGCTGGTGAAGCGCAGGTTGTGCAGCAGCTTGGCCACGTTGCTGCACTGCTGCTGGTAGCCGGCGGCGGTCATGATCGAGACCGTGGCCGAGCCTTCGTCGGGGCCGAACGCATCCTCGCTGCCGGAGAGGTACTTCATGTCGATCTGCAAGTTCATCGGGTGCGGCTTCCAGCCCGCGAACACCACCCACTCCTGCTTGTTCACTGCCCGTTTGACCGCCGCGAGCATGCCCGCCTCGCTGGACTCGACGCCTTGGAAACCCTTCAGGCCGAATTTGTCCTCGGCGATCATCTGCGCGGTGATGCGGTTCATGCCGCTGCCGGGTTCGATCAGGTAGATCTTGTTGCTCAACTTTTCGCGAAATTTGGCGATGTCGGCGAAGGTCTTCAGCCCGGCGTCATAGGCGTAGGCCGGTACGGCGTAGGTGGACTGGGCGTCATCCAGGGTGGCGGGGCTGATGACCTCGATCTGCTGTTTGTCCAGGTAGGGTTGCGCCACGGGGCGCATGGTCGGCTGCCAGTAGCCGAGGAACACGTCCAGGCGCTTTTCGGCCATGCCGCCGAGGATGATCTGCTGTGATGCGCTGGTCTGCTTGACCTTGTAGCCCAGCCCATCGAGCAGTGCTTCGGCGACGGCGCTGCTGGCCACCACGTCGGTCCAGTTCACCGAGCCCATGCGCACGTTCTGGCAGGCCGACGGTTCTGCGGCCCAGGCATTGGCGGTGAGGGTGAGCAGTGCGGCGCAGGCGGCTGCGCTAAGCGAGAGCTTCATGACGTTGTCCTTGGTCCATGGCGACGGATAGTTATCGTTATTACGGTCATGTGCCACGCGCGCGCGGCGGCTACCAAGGTACGGTCAGACACGTGGGGAAAATCGCACCCTGGCGACCAGCATTTGCACGCTGGCGACCAAGGTGGAGGGTGCCCGCTTAGAGCAGGGGCAGGCTGTAGCTGAGGATAAGGCGGTTCTCGTCGATATCGCTGGTGAAGTTGCTACGCGCCGTGGCATTGCGCCACTTCACTGACAGGCCCTTGAAGGTGCCGCTTTGTATCGTGTAGGTGAGGTCGGTGTTGCGCTCCCATTCCTTGCCTTCTGCGGCTCGTCCGCGCACGGAAACGTTGTCGCCGCTCAGGTAGCGGGTCATCAGGGTCAGGCCCGGCACGCCCTGCGCGGCGAAGTCGTAGTCGTAGCGCAGCTGCCAGGAGCGTTCGTCGGCATTGCCGAAATCGTTGATCTGCACCAGGTTCACCAGGTAGCCGTCGGCACCTGCGATGTAGGCGAAACCGGTGTCGCCCGCCATGCTCTGGTAGCCAAGGCCCAGCCGGTGCGCGCCCAGCCGGTAGCTGAACATCGCGCCGAAGGCCCGGTTGTCGACATTGCTGCCGCCGGCATCCTGGCTGCTGGCCCAGCGCAGGTCGCTGGAGAGCGTGCCGGCGCGTTTAAGGTCCAGGGTGTGGCCCAGCGTCAGGTAGTGCTGGCGGTAGATGCCATCGAGCTCGGCGTAGTGGTAGCCGGTGGTCAGGGTTGGGCTCCAGCGGTAGTCGAAACCGGCGAAGTCCAGCGCGTCGCTGTCCTTGTGGCGGCCCAGGACGATGTTGCGCGCGGCGCCATTGAAGACCTGCATGCGCTGGTTGTCCGAGGAGTTGCGCAGGTTCACCCGGTCCAGGCGGCCAAGGTTCAGGGTCAGGTCCTTGAACTCGTTGCCTTGCAGCCAGGCGCCGCGGAAGGTCTGTGGCAGCAGGCGGGTGTCGTTGGCCAGGGCGACGGGCAGCGCCGGGAACAGCGAGCCGACCTTCAAGGTGCTCTGCGACACCTTCAGCTTGGCGGTCAGGCCCAGTTCGCCGTACTCGTCCTGGGCGCGGCCCGGTGCCGCCGCGTTCGGGGCTGGCGTCGAGCTTCACCCCGAGTAGGCCCAGGGCATCCAGCCCCAGGCCGACCGGGCCGCTCGTGTAGCCCGACTCGTACCTCAGGATAAAACCCTGCGCCGCTTCCTCGGCCTTGCTTTGCGCCGCCTGAGGTTGGCGAAAGTCGCGGTTGAAATAGAAGGTGCGCAAATCCAGGCGTGCCTTGCTGTCTGCAAGGAAATCGGCATGGGCGGGTGGGCTGCACAGGCCTAGGCCGAGTGTGCAGGCGGCGAGCGAAGGTGTGACGTAGCGACGGTGCCCGCGCGGGGCAGCTCGATGGGGTCGTGGCATGGGGCGGCACTCTCTTGTTGTTGTGTCAGTGTCCGCGGTCGATGCTAGGAAGCCGCCACCTGGCCCGGCAATCGAGTAAAACGCCCGTCTGCGTTGAGTTGGGCTCAAGTGTGCGGGGCTGGGACAACCCGTCGCGTTGCCTATCAGTCGCCAATTTGTTTGTGCTGGCGTTTCAGTTACAATCCGCAACCGTTTCAGCTTGACCTGTCAATCAGATAAAGCTGTTTCGCGCAACAGTTCTCTGGCTGCCGTACAATGATCAACAACAAGCCTGCGCTGAAGAACAGAAATACCGGGGTCAGCCACAGGCCCTCCGTTCCTCACTGACTGGAAGTGATCAATGTTCAAGAAAGCTGGCAAGACCTTGCTGGGTCTGGCCATCGCGGCGAGCTTCATGCAAGCGCACGCCGACGAGGCCAAGAAAGTCGATGTATTGCTGATCGGCGGCGGCATCATGAGTTCCACCCTGGGCGTCTGGCTCAGCGAGCTGGAGCCGAGCTGGTCGATGGAGATGGTCGAGCGCCTCGATGGCGTCGCCGAGGAAAGCTCCAACGGCTGGAACAACGCCGGTACCGGCCACTCCGCGTTGGCCGAGCTGAACTACACGCCGATGGACAAGGACGGCAAGGTCAACATCTCCAAGGCCATCGAAATCAACGAAGCCTTCCAGGTGTCGCGCCAGTTCTGGTCCTGGCAGGTTCGCCAGGGCGTGCTGAAGAACCCGCACTCGTTCATCAACACCACCCCGCACATGAGCTTCGTCTGGGGCGACGACAACATCGCCTTCCTGAAGAAGCGCTACGACGCGCTGCAAGCCAGCCCGCTGTTCCGCTCGATGCAGTTCTCCGAGGACCACGCGCAGATCGCCAAGTGGGTACCGCTGATGATGCAAGGGCGTGACCCGAGCCAGAAGCTGGCCGTGACCTGGAGCCCGATCGGCACCGACGTGAACTTCGGCGAGATCACCCGCCAGTTCGTCGGCCACCTGCAAACCCGCGACAACTTCAAGCTCAAGCTGTCCAGCGAAGTGCAGGAAATCTCCCGCAACGAAGACGGCTCCTGGCACGTCGAGTACAAGAACCTGAAGGACGGTACCACCACCGCGACCGACGCCAAGTTCCTGTTCATCGGTGCCGGCGGCGGCGCGCTGAAGCTGCTGCAGAAGTCGGGCATTCCTGAAGCCAAGGAATACGCAGGTTTCCCGGTCGGCGGCTCGTTCCTGGTGACCGAGAACCCGACCGTTGCCATGCAGCACATGGCCAAGGCCTACGGCATCGCCTCGACCGGCGCGCCACCCATGTCGGTACCGCACCTGGACACCCGCGTGCTGGACGGCAAGCGCGTGATCCTGTTCGGGCCATTCGCTACCTTCTCGACCAAGTTCCTGAAGAACGGCTCGTACCTGGACCTGCTGAGCAGCACCACGATGCATAACGTCTGGCCGATGACCCGCGTGGGCATCGAGCAGTACCCGCTGGTGGAGTACCTCGCAGGCCAAGTGATGCAGTCTGACGATGACCGCTTCGCGGCGCTGCAGACCTACTTCCCAGAGGCGAAGAAGGAAGACTGGCGCCTGTGGCAGGCCGGTCAGCGCGTGCAGATCATCAAGCGTGACGAAGAGAAGGGCGGCGTGCTGAAGCTGGGCACCGAGGTCGTGGCTTCCCAGGACCGCACCATCGCGGGCCTGCTGGGTGCCTCGCCAGGTGCTTCGACCGCAGCGCCGATCATGCTCACCGTGCTGGAAACGGTGTTCAAGGAGAAGGTCGCTACCCCTGAGTGGCAGGCCCGTATTCGCGAGATCGTGCCAAGCTACGGCACCAAGCTGAACGACTCGCCGGCTGCGGTGCAGAAGAGCTGGAACTACACCGCTGAAGTGCTGCAACTGGAGAAGCCTCCGGTTATCGACCAGAGCGTCGGCACGGGTACCGGTTCGCAGTCCACTGCTCCTGTTGAAAGCAAGCCAGTCAACGACATGGCCCTGTAAGGTCCATTGCGTCGGCGAAAGCCACGAGGTCGCTTGACGGCGGCCTCGTGGCTTTTTTGTTGGTGCTTGAACCGATGCTTGGCGGTCTCTGTGGGAGCGTTTCAAGGCTTAATCATGTCGATTGACATTATTACCAATCATGTCGATCATCCTGAATATTCCCGCCGCCACGGACCACCGCCATGAAGGTCAGCAGAGAACAGAACGCCCTGAACCGTGACCGGATCCTCGATTCGGCCAGCCAGCTTTTCCGTGAAAAGGGTTTCGACGGCATTGGCATCAACGACCTGATGCAGGCCGCAGGCCTGACCCGCGGCGCCTTCTACGGCCATTTCCAATCCAAGGACGACCTCATCGGCCAGGCCTGCAAGCAGGGCCTGGCGAACAACGCCGCCTACTGGCGTTCCACCCTCGATACCTCGCCCGACGGCGCCCTGGCGGCACTGGCGAGCTTCTACCTGTCCGACCGCCACCAGCACGCCAGCGCCAAGGGCTGCGTGCTCGCCGCCCTGGCGCCGGATGCCGCGCGCCAGGGGCCTGAAGTGCGCAGCGAGTTCACCCAGGGTGTCGAAGCCTTCCTCGGCATCCTCGAAGAACTGCTCGATGGCGACCGGCAACGGGCCATGGCCACGCTGGCCACCCTGGTTGGCGGCCTGGTGCTGTCACGTGCGGTGGATGACCCTGCGCTCGCCCAAGGCTTGCGCCACGCAGCGCAGCACGCCGTGAACCAGCAAGGAGCGAAGGCATGAGCCAGGTCGAATCGCCACGCCGGGCCAGCGCCGGCCTGCTGTTTCTGCTAGGCGGCCTGGCGGCCCTGGGCGCGCTGTCGACCAACATCATGCTGCCGTCCTTCCCGGCCATCGCCCAGGCGTTGCAGGCTGACGCCCAGGGCATGGGGCTGATCCTCAGCAGCTTCTTCATCACCTTCGCCCTGGGCCAGTTGCTGGTCGGGCCCTTGGCCGACACCTTCGGCCGCAAGCCGCTGGTGCTCGGTGGGCTGCTGGTGTTCGTGATCGGCAGCGCCCTCTGCGGCTTGGCCGAGTCCCTGCCGGTATTGCTTGCCGGGCGCGTGGTCCAGGCCCTGGGCGTGTGTGCGGTGTCGGTGCTGGCGCGGGCGATTGCCCGTGACCTGTTCGATGGCGAGGCGCTGGCCAAGGTGCTGGTGTTCACCATGGTCATCATGGCCTCGGCGCCGGGTTTCTCGCCGCTGATCGGCGGTTTGCTCGACACCGCGTTCGGCTGGCGTGCAGCGTTCGTGTTCGTCGGTGCGCTCAGTGTGTTGGTGGGGGGGCTGTACGTTGTGCGGGTCGGCGAAACCCTGCCGTGGATCATGCGCTCGCCCATTTCCCTTGGCATGGTCGCCCGTGGCTACCTTGGCCTGCTTGGCGATTGGCGTTTCACCCGCCCGGCCCTGGCAGTGGGCTTGGTGATCGGTGCGCTGTATGCCTTCTTCGCCAGCGCGCCGGGCGTACTGATGGGGCAGCTGGGGCTGTCGGCCTTGCAACTGGGGGTGTTCTTCGCGCTCACCGTGCTGGTGGTGTTCGCGGCGGGGCTGCTGTCGCCGCGCCTTGTGCATCGCTTCGGCGCCGCTAAGGTGATGCCGGCAGGGGCTGGGTTGGCGTTGCTGGGCGCGTTGTTGCTGATGGCCTGGGCGCACAGCCTGACGCTGCTGAGCTTCTCGCTGGCGATGACGGTGTTTTTGTTCGGCATGGGGCTGGCCAACCCGGTGGGTACGGCGGTGGCGTTGCAGCCGTTTCCCCGCCAGGCCGGGCTGGCCTCGGCGCTAATCGGCTTCTTGCAGATGGGCATGGCGGCGGTCGCGTCGTCGTTGGCGCTGTCGTTGCCGCAGTTGGCCAGTGTGTCCTTGGCCCAGGTGCTGGCGCTGGCCACGGGGGCGGCGTTGGTGCTGTTCCTGCTGCCGGCGGCGCGGGAGAAGGTAGCGCCGGTCGCGAGCTGAAGCCGCTCTAGATCGAAGCAAGACGCAATTAGACAATGTTAGCGTAGTATTTATCCCTACCGTTTGTCGGATATCCCTGACGGGTTCAGCGCGAGGTCTAGCCTGCATCGTAGCGTCAGGGATAACGCTGAATATTCGGTCCATGAAGGGCCTGTACGCCTCGTCGTCCCGATGCATTACCTGCTGAGGAGACGATAATGAAAATAACCCTGAAACACTTGGCGTACCTGGGGGCGAGCTTCACCAGCGTGTTCGCCGTGGCCGACTCTGCCGGCCCACCCGTTCTATCCCCCACCATCCCCTTCGACGTCACCGCCAACCCCCCCTTCACCCTGGAGAACCTGCAACACGACTTCGATGTGCTGTCGTGGCAGACCTTCGTCGCCCTCAACTGGCCCGCCAATGCCGATGGCAGCGCCAACACCTCGGCGAAGATCGGCGCGCCCGGCCAGACCGTGTGGGAATCGTGGAAAGAGAGCTACGAGATCTTCCTGCCCCAAGGCCAGAAACCGGTCGCCTGGGACCAGCAGGCGCCTGTACCTGCGGCCTGCCAGGGCAAGGGTGACCTGCCCGTGCTGCAACAGATGGGCAAGGTTGCCGGGGTGCTCGACGAATTCATCCAGCCCTTCAAGACCGGCCCATTGGTGGACCAGAACGGCACCTACACGCGCAACGCGATCATGGTCAACCAGCCGATGTTCAACGACATCGTCAACAATGGCCTGTACAGCAAGGAAGGCCAGCAGGCGTTCTTCAGCAAGGCCGACAACCGCATCGCCTTCTCCTGCGGTTCGCAGAAGGCCCAGCAGGTGGGCTCGATCATGGTCAAGTCGGCCTGGAAGGTGCTTGGCGGCAATGACAACCCGCAGGAATTCCACGCCGTCGACGCCCTGGTCTACACCCCCGGCAATGCCGACCCGAACAAGGGCGCGGTGATCCCCGAGTCGTGCAGCGCGCAAAAGGTCGGGCTGGTTGGCCTGCACATCGTGCACAAGACCGAAGGCGCGCCGCAGTGGGTGTGGTCGAGCTTCGAGCACGTACGCAACGTGCCGGAAAAGACCACGCCGATGAACGAGCGCAAAGGCCCCTACCTGTTCTACGACGCCCAGGCCAGCGACCGCCCGGTGAACGAGCCGCCAGCGCAACCGTGGGACCCGTCGAAGAAAGCCACGCCTTCGCAGATCGTGCGGGAAATTCCGCTCACCGCCGCTACCCAGCAGCTCAACGCACAGTGGCAAGGCGCGCTCAAGGGCACGGTTTGGGCCAACTACCACCTGATCAGCACCCAGTGGCCGACCGACCCGGCCGATGACTGCCAAGTGCCATCGCCGACCAACCCGCTGGGCACGCCTGCACCGACCTTCCTGGCCAACGCCACCCTGGAAACCTACAACCAGGGCACCACGCCGCAGGCCTCGTCCAGTTGCATGGAATGCCACAACAACGCAACCACCCGGGTGACCCAGTCTCCGCGTACCAGCTTCGCCGATTTCACTTTCCTGCTTGAACGTGCCCAATCCACCGGCGCCAAGGAGTGATGCCATGAGCGACCAGAACCTGCAGAACTTCATCAACCTGTCCGCCGTGCTCACTGGCCTGTCGGCCAAGCTGCTGGCGCCTTCCGTCGACCCGATCAACCTGCCGCCGCTGTTCTTCTCCACCGCCCAGCAAGGCATGGGCACCGCCGCGTTCAGCAACCTGCTGGAGCTGTACGCCAGCATCCAGAGCCAGCCGCCTGCGCAAATCGCCAGTGCCGTGCTGGGCAATGCCGACCCGCAGATCGCCCAGGGCGCACGCTCGATCATGAAGCTGTGGCTGCTCGGCAGCTGGTACCAGCCGTATGACCAGGGCAGCGCGCATACCGGCGATACCACTGTGGTATCCGACCAGGCCTACAAGGAAAGCTGGGCGTGGAAGATCGCCCAATCCCACCCCATGGGCTACAGCCAGTACCACTTCGGTTACTGGGCCGAGCAGCCACCGACCCTCAAGCAATTCACCGGTGTCGACGCCAAGGAAGGGCAGCAGCCATGAGCAATGTACAAACCCAGAACATCGAAACCGCCGATGTGATCGTCGTGGGCGCCGGCATGGCTGGCAGTGTCATGGCCTATCAGTTGGGCCTGGCCGGCTTGAAAGTGCTGGTGCTCGAGTCGGGCCCGGCCATTCCGCCGAACCGCAGCGAGTACCTGGAGCGTTTCTATACCGCTGTGCTCAAGGCGCCCGAGGCGCCGTACCCACCCGAGCAGACCGAGCAGACCCCGGCCACCCAGTTCGCGCCACGGGCGACCATCCAGGACTTGATCACCGCTGGTAGTACCGATCCGAACAAGGTGCAGAAAAGTTACCTGGTGCAGAACGGGCCGCAGCTGTTCGCCAGCACCTACGAGCGAGTAGGTGGCGGCACCATGTGGCACTGGATGGGCACAGCGTTGCGCCTGCTGCCCAACGACTTCCGCATGAAGACTGTGTACAAGGTCGGCGTCGACTGGCCGATCAGCTACGACGACCTGCAAACCGCCTACTGCCGTGCCGAAGAAGAGATGGGCGTGTCCGCCGATGTCGCGTCGCAGACCTACCTGGGCGTGACCTTCCCGCAGGGCTACGAATACAGCATGCACGGCATTCCGCCGTCGCTGGTCGACCAAGGCCTGGGCAAGAACGTCACGGGCACTCAATACCAAGGCATCACCCTCAACGTTCGGCAGACCCCGGCCGGGCGCAATTCGCAGAGCGACAATGGCCGCCGGGTGTGCGCCGGCAACACCAGCTGCACGCCGATCTGCCCGATCCAGGCCAAGTACGACGCCACCGTGACAATGGCCAAGGCGCTGGACACCGGCAACGTGCGTATCCTCTACCAGACCGTGGCGAGCCAGGTGCAGGTCGATGCCAATGGGGTCACCGGCATCGATTTCATCCAGTACCAGAACAATGGTACGCGCCAGAACGGCACGGCCCAGGGTAAGCGCTACGTGATCGCCGCCCACGCGATCGAGACGCCGAAGCTTCTGCTCAACTCCATTAGCCCACTCACCCCCAATGGGGTTGCCAACAGCAGTGGCCAGGTCGGCCAGTCGCTGGCCGACCACCCGGTATACCTGGCCTGGGGCCTGATGCCCGAAGGCAAGCCGCTGTTCCCGTTCCGCGGGCCGCTGTCCACCTCGGGCATCGAGGACATGCGTGATGGCCCGTTCCGCAGCCAGCGTGCGGCCTGGCGTATCGAGATCGGCAACGAGGGGTGGAACTGGTCGACGAACGATCCGTACACCACGGTCTGCGATTTCATCGACGGTACCAACAACGGTCGCGCCAACCCCGGGTTGCAGGCGTTGTCCGGCGAGGCGTTGGTGCAGCAGCTCAACAGCGTGCTGACCCGCCAATTCCGCCTGGGCTTTCTGGTCGAGCAGGTCGAGAAAGACCCCGACAAGTCGTTGTGCCGGGTGCAGAGCGCCGAAAAGCTCACCGACGGCCTGGGCCTGCCTCGGCCGCAGATCAGCTACGAACTTTCCGACTACACCAAGGAAGGCTTCAAGCAGGCGCGCCTGGCGGCTACACACATCATCACCGAGCTGATGGGCGCCACCGAGCTGACCGACCTGAACCCTACGCTTGAGCCCGGCTCGCAGACCGTGTTCGAGTATGGTGGCCAGAACTATGCGTTCTACGGCGCAGGCCATTTGATGGGTACCTACCGCATGGGCTCTGACCGCACCAAGTCGGTGGTGGACAAGGACCAGCGCAGCTGGGACCACCCCAACCTGTTCCTGGTCGGCGACGGCGTGTTCCCCACCACCGGCACCGCCAACCCCACCTTGACCATCACCGCGCTGACCTTCCAGGCCGCCGATGTGGTGGCCAGCGACCTGCTCAAGCGCACGGTGCAGGTCCAGGCCAACCAGGCCTGGCAGGGCACCGGTATGCAGGTCAATGGGCAGAGCTGGCAGCTGGCGGTGTACACGGGTGGGCAGTGGATGTCCAACCCGGGTATCGGAATGGTCGATGCGGCGGGCAGCACGAAGTTGATGGGCCAGGCCGGGTATACCATGCCGGGTCAACCGGATGGGGCATTGATAGGGCGTATCGGCAGCAACGGCACGCCGTTCCTGGTGGGCAAGCAGGTGCAATTGCCGCGTGGCCAGCAGGGGGAGTTGCAGCTGTGCATCAATGACGACCTGAATGGGCGTTATGGGGCGGGCCTGACAGATAACGTCGGCAGCCTGACGGTGGAGGTGCGGTTCGGGTCGGTGTAGGCCCCTTAGTGCCGCTCTGTAGCTGTGTGGGAGCGGCCTCGCCGGGGCGCCGGACCGGTCGGAAAGGGCCGCGCAGCGGCCCCAGCACTTTCAGTAGCACTACCGAAAACCTGGGGCCGCTTTGCGGCCCTTTCGCGACACAAGGCCGCTCCCACGAGCTGCAGCACACCATTATTTGATCGAGCAGCATGAAGACTGGGCCAAGAAATTGCGGATGCGCAGCCTTGCATGGTGGCTTTTTGCCTTCTGCGCTCACCGCGAAGTTATTCGGCCATTCTCTGGATCAATTCACACCCACTCAAGGAGGAGTTCCAACATGAACACGCCTGCGCTTGTGTGCCTCGTTGGTCTACTCGCTGTAACCGTTAGCGGGTGCGCAACCCACAAGAACGCAAGGGCGCTTGAGGCAGAGGAACGCCTCTTGATCTACTCGGAGAGGCCACTCGATAACACGCCTACTGCTAGAAAAATAAAGGTTATGTGTGCGGAGCCCAGTCCGGATGCTTTAAAGACTTTGGCAGCCTCTATGAATGTGGAGAAGCAAGAGGTAGCGACTATCGCAGCAGCGTATTCAGAGGCTGGCGCAAATATAGGGCTTCGCACCCACACGATTCAGTTGTTGCGAGACCAATTGTTTGCAATATGTCAGGGGTTCGCGAACGAGGGAATATCCGCGCCAGCCTATCAAATGATGCTGACTCGAAACCAGCGGAACACGGTAGCGCTGATGGCAATTGAGCAATTGACTGGGGTGTTGAAAACACCCTCCGTTAAGCTTTCAGGAAATGCATCCATCGGTCCAAACAAGGAACTGATTGAGCTCAATAAAAAACTCAAGGCCGCAGCCGAAGAAAAGATGAAAGCTGTCCCGGCTGCAGACAAGGATAAGCCAGAAGCGCTTGCTCTTAAAAAAGAGATTGAAAGCTACGATGCTGCAATTTCCAAGGCAGAAAAGGCTATTGTCGCTGCTGCAACAGCGGCGGATGCTCAAACTGTCCAGGGCGCAGGGGTTGATCAAAATACCGTATCAGCAGTGACGGCCACGGTGAAGAGTATTACGGATCAAATACTAGGCCAGAATGATAATTTTTATGTGTGCTTGGATGCCTATCAGACAGCAAGGCAGTACGGGGTGCCCGTGCCGACAGCACTTGATACTCGATGCAAGAAGATTTTTGCTGATGAGTCTACCTCCGCGAAATTCTATGCGCTGAAAGGTGACAGAGCTTTGGATGGCACGCTAGTCAATGGTTTGATTAAAGAGGCTGTTGGTGAAGAACAAGCGAAGAAACTGATAACACCTTGATAAGCTATCTCCGATGGCACCCGTTTCAACGCAATGTGGGCAAGTGCAGATACATTTCCGACTGCACTTAGTGATAGGGAAGGCCGCTACAGCATCAATCTAGTGGGGCCCGCAAAAAATTGGGTTTGTAGCAAGGGTGGGGATTTCGCCCTTGCTACTTTTTGCTGACCAGGTTCGGTTAGTGCGACCTGTTCCTGGCAATCTCGATGTCATCCATGATCGCCTTGGCAAACGCACTCAGGTAATCCGCTGCACCCAGCAACTTGTGGTCATTCTCCATATCGCCTTCGCGTACCAAGTGTTTGATATAGCCCAGCAGCACTGAAACCTGCTCATAGGCATCATCGAACGGCACGCCGGGCGTGATTCTGAACAGGTGCGTGGAGGCTTCACCGGTCTCGCAGAAGGTCTCGACGCCGATAGTTACGCCGGTTTTCGTCTCGTCATTCATTCCGTCGCTCCTTCTTTCACAAGCGTGAAAGGGCGTGCTCGATCAGTGCCCGGGCGGTGTCTGCCGAGCGACGGGCTTTGGCCAGGCTGTTCAGGCCCGGCAGGTCGATATTGGCGTGGCAGTATTTATCGAGGGCTTCAGAAATCCTCAGCAGCAGGTCATCGGCAACGGCGAGCGCGTCAGGTGGGATGAGGTCGACGTGGATCACAGAGGGGAGGGGGGTGACCAGCTTGAGGTGGGGCGGGTCGGGGACGATTTTTTTCATACGGATACCATACCGAGTTCTAGCGTCGTCCTTCTGCTTCCACGCATAAGGGTGACAGCTGCACGCGGGGTGGAAGACCTGGCGTATGGCGAACCCGGCAGACCCGAAGGTCTCCCGCGCACAAACTGTCATGACGACAGCCATCAACATTGCCAGGCTTCCACACCCGATCGCCGAACCATTCAGCGACCGGGTGAGCCTAGAGGGCAGGGTTTCCCCGCACAATCAGACGACGCTCGACAGGTTGCGTAGGGTATTTCTCCGAGGATTACAGTGATAGTAGGGCTTGGCTGAAGCTGCCGTAGGAACCTTCGTAGATACTGGCTTTGAGATCGCAAGGCACTACGCGTAACACTCTCATCCCCGCAAGAACCGCTGCGCCAACCACAACTGCGACTCCGCCAACTGGTGCAGCGCCTGGCTGATCTCGCGGCTGCGTCCGGCCTGCTGGCGGGTGCGCTCCGTGGCGTCGGCCACCTCGCCCACCTGCTGGTTGATCTGCTCAGCCACCTGCCCCTGCTGCTCGATAGCCGCCGCCATCTGCAAGCTCATGCCGCTGATTTGCGCCACCTCTGCGCAAATACGGGTAAGGGCATGGCGGGTCTGCTCCACGTCGGTACTCACCTTTTGCGCCGCCTGTTCACCCTGCTGGGCGGTGGCCAGGGCGTTGCTGCTGTCGTGGCGCAGGGTCTCGATGGAGCGCTGGATCTGCTCGGTCGACTCGCGCGTGCGCGAGGCCAGGCTGCGCACCTCGTCGGCCACCACCGCGAAGCCGCGCCCGGACTCGCCGGCACGCGCCGCCTCGATCGCAGCGTTCAGTGCCAGCAGGTTGGTTTGCTCGGCGATGCCGCGGATCACCTCGGTAATGCTGCCGATGGAGGCGATAGCTTCGGCCAGGCTACCCACCGCCTGACTGATCTGCTCGACCGAAGTACGCATCGACTGGGTCGAGCGTTGGCTGTCGTCGGACAGCCCCTCGCCGTCGCGGGCCAGCTGGTCGGCGTTCTGTGCGGCCTGGGCGGTGTCTTGCAGGTTGCGCGAAAGCGCCTGGATGGTCGCGCTCATCTGGTTGATCGCGGCGGCGGTCTGCTCGGTTTCGCGCACCTGGTGGTCCAGTTGCTCGGCGGAGTACTCCACCACGTCTGCCGAGGTCTGCGCTTGCTGGCGCAGCACCACGCTGTTGATGCAGATACGCGACATCACCGTGGTCATGCGGGCGCGCTGGCTGTCCATGGCCATTGCCAGCGAGGCGGTGCTGCCAGCCTGCTCGCCATACAGCGGGGCCAGCAGTGGGTCGCTGTAGGCGTGTGGATGCTGGGCCAGCAGGCTGCGGACCAGGCGGCGCTGGCGCAGGGCGGGTTGTACGGCGGCTAGCGACGTCAGTGCCAGCAACGCCACGCCCAGCGCCACAGGCAGCAGACCTTGCACGGTGGCCAGCAGCACGGCCAGGCCCAGCAGCAGTTGCAGGCCATGCCCGGTCAGCAGGGCCAAGAAGCGCTGCCCAAACGTCCAAGGCGCCTGACCGCGAGCCAGGCGCGCATACAGTGCCTCGGCCCGACGTACTTGCGGAGCTTCGATGGGCTGGTACACGGTGCCCAGCGCCGACAGCTTGCCCTCGTCGAACAACGGCACCACGTACAGGTTGCGCCAGAAGCGCCCGCCCTGTTTGTGCCGGCCCACCACCGGCGCCGTCCACGGCACCCCGGCGTGCAGCGCCTGCCACATGCTGGCCAGCAGTTGCGGCGGCATGGCCGGGTCGTTGATCAGCTCATGGGGCTTGCCGAGGAGTTCTTGCTCGGCGTAGCCAGTCATGTCCTGGTAGGCGGCGTTGCAACTGAGCAGCGCGCCCTTGGGGTCGAGCCGGGAAATGGCGGGCTCGTCGAACCCGGAAACGGAAGCAGGGGCTTGCATGGCACGACTCCTTCGCAGCGACCGGTTACCAGGCCATGGCCCGCTCGGCGCGCATCTTGCGCACCATCGCGTCATAGAACTTGGTAGCGAAGCCGCTCTCGCGGATCAGCATGGCGGTAAGGCCTGCGCACTTCTCGGCGATGCCTTCGTCCATTGGGTTGTCCTCGCCGCCCAGGGCACCGGCGGCGCACTGGTTCTCGGCGGCGCGCTGTACGGTCCAGAGCAGGAAGAAGGCCTTCTCGATGGTGCTTTCGCCCACCGCGATGCCGTGGTTGCGCAGCACCAGCACGTGCTTGTCGCCCAGGCTCTGGATCATCCGCGCCTTCTCGTCGTCGAACAGGGTGATGCCTTCGAAGCTGTGGTAGCCGATGCGTCCATACAGCTGCGCGCCATAGAAGTCGTCGTGGGTGAAGCCGCGTTTCTTCTGCACCACGGCGCTGATGGGCGTGGTGTGGGTGTGGATCAGGCAGTGCAGGTCGTCACGGGCGCCATGCACCGCGCTGTGCAGGGCGAAGCCTGCGGGGTTGCCGTCGTAGGGTGAGTCTTCGAGCTTCTTGCCGTGCAGGTCGACCTTGAGCAGGTTGCCCGGGGTCACCTCGATGTAGTTCAGGCCGAAGGGGTTGACCAGGTAGTGGTGGTCGGGGCCGGGCAGGCGCGCGGAGATGTGGTTGAAGATGGTTTCGGTCCAGCCGAAGTAGTCCACCAGGTGGTAGCAGTAGGCGAGCTTGACGCGCTGGGCCCACTCCTGGTCGCTGCAATGGGCGGGTTGGGTGAAGTCGTTGGGCTGGGTCATGTGAGGCTTCCTGTTCAAGAGGCGAGGGCGCCGCGAAAGCGCGCCAGGCTGAGAATGTCGAGGGTGGTGGGCATGTGCAGGCCCTGGTAGCCGGCCAGTTCCACCACCGCATCGCCGATGGCGGCCAGCTCCAGCGGGCGGCCTTGTTCGTGGTCTTGCAGCATGGAGGTGCGCACTTCGCCCATGCCGGCGCCCAGTTCCATGAAGGTCTGTGGGTCGAAGTCGATGCGTGCGCCATAGGCGGCTGCGGTGAGCAGGGTTTCTTCGAGCACCTTGCGCACCACTGCCTGCAAGCCGGGCTGGCTGTACAGCTGCGCCAGGGTCGCGCCGGTGACCACCGACAGAGGGTTGGAGGTGAGGTTGGCGATGATCTTGGTCCACAGCGGGTCGCGGATGCGCTCGGTGGCGCGGGCCTCGATGCCGGCACTGGCGACCAGCGCACGCACCCGTTCCAGGCGCTCGCTCATCTGCCCGTTCGGCTCGCCGAAAATCATCAGGTGCGGGTTGCTCGACTGCACCACGCCGGGGGCTGGGGTTTGCGCGGTGATGAACACCACGCAGCCGAGCACATGGCGCAGGTCGAGGCTGTCGCTGAGCGCGCCCTGGGGGTCGACCGCCTCGACCCGGCGACCGGCGAAGCGCCCCGAGGTGCCATGGAAGTACCACCAGGGCACGCCATTGACCACCGGCACCACCACGGTGTCGGCGCCGATCAGGGGCGCAAGCTCCGGCAGCAGGCCGGCCAGGGCCGGGGCCTTGGTACAGATGAACAGCACGTCCTGTTCACCCAGTTGCTGGCAGCTGTCGCTGGCAGTTACGGCGACATGGTGCTCGCCATCCAGGTCGTTCAGGCGAATGCCGTCGCTGCGCAGGGCCGCGAGGGTCTTGCCACGGGCCAGCAGGCTGACCGGCTGGCCGCTGGCGACCAGGCGCGCGGCGAGCGTGCAGCCGATGGCACCTGCGCCTGCAATGCAGACGCGCAAGGGGTTTGGTTGGGTCATGGTTTCTTTCCTTGAAGTCAGGCGCCCGCTCGCGAGGGCGGGCGCCGCAGGTTCAGGTCGCGAGCATTTCCTGATGCTTGCTGGCCAGGCCCAGGTACGACTCGATCACCCGAGGGTCGTCGGCCAGTTGCGCCGCCGGCCCCTGCATGGCGACCTGGCCGGTCTCCAGCACATAGGCGTAGTCGGCCACGCGCAGCGCGGCGCGGGCGTTCTGTTCCACCAGCAGGATCGACACGCCCTGTTGGCGCAGGGTGGTGATGATGCGGAAGATTTCCCGGGTGATCAGCGGCGCCAGGCCCAGGCTTGGTTCGTCGAGCATCAGCAGCTTGGGCTTGGCCATCAGCGCGCGGCCCACGGCGAGCATCTGCCGTTCACCACCGGACAAGGTGGCGGCCAACTGCTCGCGGCGCTCCCACAGGCGCGGGAACAGCTCGTACACCTCCTTGAGCGTTGTTTCGTGGTCGCGGTGGCCGCTGCGGTGGCGCTGGAAGGCGCCCAGCAGCAGGTTGTCGGCCACGCTCATGCTGCTGAACAGCTCGCGTTTCTCCGGCACCAGGCCCAGCCCGCGAGACACCATCACTTCCACTTCCGGCACCGCCTCGAGGGTGCCGTCAAAGGCCACCCGGCCACGGGAGCCGAGCACGCCCATGATCGCCGAGAGCAGGGTGGTCTTGCCGGCGCCGTTGGGGCCGATCACCGTGACGATCTGCCCCTGGCCGACCCGCAGGCTGGCGTTGGACAGCGCCTCGACCTTGCCGTAGGCCACGCACAGGTCGTTCACTTCCAGCACCGGGTTGCTTGCCAGGTTCTCTGGGCGCTTGGGCTCTTGTATCGGCATGTTCATCACTCCGCACCTCCGAGATAGGCTTCCAGCACCGCCGGGTTCTTCTGCACCTCGGCCGGCAGGCCGAAGGCGATGCACTGGCCGAACTCCATCACCACCACCCGGTCGACCAGGCCCATGACGAAGTCCATGTCGTGCTCCACCAGCAGGATCGCCATGCCTTCGCTGCGCAGGCGGCTGAGCAGCAGGCCCAAGGCTTCTTTTTCCTTGTGGCGCAGGCCGGCGGCGGGCTCGTCGAGCAGCAGCAGGCAGGGGTTGGCGCACAGGGCGCGGGCGATTTCCAGGATGCGCTGCTGACCCAGGGCCAGGCTGCCGGCTTCCACGTGCAGGTACTCGCCCAGGCCCACGCGCTCCAGCTGGCGGCGTGCTTCGGCCAGCAAGCGGGCTTCTTCGGCGCGGTCCAGGCGCAGGGCCGCAGCCAGTACGCCCTTGTTGCCACGCAGGTGGGCGCCGAGGGCGACGTTCTCCAGCACGCTCATCTGCGGCAGCAACTTCACGTGCTGGAAGGTGCGGCTCATGCCCATGCGCGCCACCTTGCGCGAGGGGATGCCGTTGATGCGCTGGCCACGAAACAGCACGTCGCCCGAGGTGGGGGTATCGACCCCGGAGAGCTGGTTGAACAGGGTGCTCTTGCCGGCGCCGTTGGGGCCGATCAGGGCGAGGATCTCACCGCTGTGCACTTGCAGGCTCATGTCGTTGTTGGCCACCAGGCCGCCGAAGCGGCGGGTGACGTGACGGGCTTCGAGCAGCACCTCGCCAGGCGCCGGGGCTTCACGCACCGGCAGTTCGGCAGCATCTTCCAGCTGGCGAGCAGCCTTGGCCGGTTTCCAGGCGCTGGGCACCAGGCGCAGCAGCAGTGGCCACAGACCGCCGGGGGCGCGTTGCATCAGCAATACGATGGCGATGCCGAACACGATCACTTCGTAGTTGCCGGTGCTGCCCAGCAGCTGCGGCAGCAAGTCTTGCAGCCACTGCTTGAGCATGGTCAGCACTCCCGCGCCGAGCAGTGCACCCCATACGCTGGCCACGCCGCCAATCAGCGCCATGAACAGGTAGTCGATGCCCATATGCAGGCCGAACGGGGTCGGGTTGACGAAGCGTTGGGTGTGGGCGTACAGCCAGCCGGACAGTGCGGCGAACAAGGCGGCGATGAGGAAGATCACCATCTTCGCCCGGAAGGTGTTCACGCCCATCGATTCGGCCATCAACTGGCCGCCCTTCAGCGCGCGAATGGCACGGCCTTCACGCGAGTCCAGGAGGTTCTGGGTGATCAGCATGGCGCACAGCAGGATGGCCCAGATCAGGTAGTAGATCTTCTCGCCCTTGTCCAAGCTCCAGCCCAGCAGGGAAATGCTCGGCAGGCCGCTGACGCCGGTGTGGCCGCCCAGCGATTCGAGGGTGCCGAACAGGTAGTACAGCGACAGGCCCCAGGCGATGGTGCCCAGCGGCAGGTAGTGGCCCGACAGCTTCAAGGTCAGGGCGCCGAGTACCAGCGCGACGATGGCGGTGAGCGTCAGGCCCACCAGCAAGGTCAGCCACGGCGAATAACTGGCCCAGGCCAGCCAGCCCGGCAGGTCCTGCACGGTGGTGAGGTAGGCGCTGGTGTAGGCGCCCAGCCCCACGAAGGCGGCCTGGCCGAAGCTGGTCATGCCACCCACGCCGGTCAGCAGTACCAGCCCCAGCACCACCAGGGTGTACAGGCCGATGTAGTTGAGCAGGGTCACGTAGTACGGCGGCAGCACCGCCGGCGCCAGGGCCAGCACGGCCACCAGGGCTAGGATCAGGTAGCGCGGTTTCATTCATCGTCCTCCACGTGACGGCTGGTAAACGAACGCCAGAGCAGGAACGGGATGATCAGGGTGAAGACGATGATCTCCTTGTAGGTACTGGCCCAGAACATCGAGAACGCCTCGATCAGGCCCACGCCCAGGGCGCCGAGGGCGGCCGCCGGGTAGCTCACCAGGCCACCGATGATGGCGCCGACGAAACCTTTGAGGCTGATGACGAAGCCCGAGTCGAAGTACAGCGTGGTGATCGGCGCGATGAGGATGCCCGACAGCGCGCCGATGAAGGTCGCCAGGGTGAAGGTGGCCTTGCCCGCCAGGTTCGGCGAGATGCCCATCAGGCGTGCGCCGAGGCGGTTCACCGCCGTGGCACGCAGGGCCTTGCCGTACAGGCTGCGTTCGAAGAACAGGTACAGGCTGATGATCAGCGCCAACGACACGGCGATCACCCACAGGGTCTGGCTGTTGAAGGTCACCGGGCCCAGGGTCAGGCCGGTGTCGGAGAACGGCTCGGTACGCGCACCCTCGGGGCCGAACAGCAGCAGGGCGATACCGACCATGGCCACGTGCACGGCGATCGACACGATCAGCAGCACCAACGAGCTGGCCGAGGCCAGTGGCTGGAACACCAGGCGATACAGCAGCGGGCCGAGTGGCACCACCAGGGCCAGGGTCAGCAGCGCTTGCAGCGCCATGGGCAGCTCGGCCAGCGGCAAGGTACGCAGCAGGCCGACCAGGGCCAGGGCATAGCCGAGCTTGAGCGCGATGCGCCTGGGGAAGCGCCAGCCATGCTGGGCGCGGCTGGCGTCGAACAGGTCCATGGCGCAGTCGGCCAGGATAAGGGCGAGCAGCAGCCACACCAATGCGGTGGGCTGGCCGGCTTGCAGGGCGGCCATGGTCAACGCGCCATAGGTGACGAACTCACCCTGGGGGATGAGCAGGATGCGCGTGACGGTGAAGACCAGCAGGATCGACAGTGCCAGCAGTGCATAGATGGCGCCGTTGGTGATGCCGTCCTGGCCGAGCAGCAGGGCTATCTGGGAATTCATAGTGGTAACTCTTGATGCGGTGTGGAGCGCGCAGGCCTGCCGGGTATTACCCGTGCCAGTGGCACGGGCAAGCCCTAGGGCGAGTGCCTGGCGCAGGCGATCAGTTGGCGAGCAGGGTCCAGGTGCCGTTCTTCACCTGGATAAGCTCGCGGCCACGCTCGTCGAAGCCGCTGTGGTCGGTCGGCGTCATGTTGTAGACCCCTTGCGTGCCGGCCAGCTCGTGGCTGGCTTCCAGCGCGTCACGCAATGCTGCGCGGAACTCCGGCGTGCCTGCCTTGGCCTTGGCGGCGGCCAGCGGAATAGCCTTCTGCAACAGCAGGCCGGCGTCGTAGGTGTTGGCACCGAAGGTGGCCGGCTTGCTGCCGTTGAGCTTCTCGTAGGCGGTCACGTACTCGCGGGCGATGGCCTTGGAGGGGTGGCTGTCCGGGATATCGTCGAGCACCAGCATCAGGCTGGCGGCGAGGATGGTGCCTTCGACTTTCTTGCCGCCAAGCTTGAGGAAGTCCGGCAGGGCGGCGCCGTGGGTCTGGTACATCTGCCCGCGGTAGCCCTGGTCGAACAGGGTGGTCTGCGGCAGTACCGAGGAGCTGCCGGGGGCGGCCACCAATACGGCGTCCGGGCGGGCGGCGAGCAGCTTGAGGCTTTGCCCGGTGACCGAGGTGTCCTGGCGCTGGAAGCGTTCGTTGCCGACCAGCTTGATGCCATGCTCGGCGGCCAGTGCGCCCATCACCTTCGACCAGTTCTCGCCGTAGGGGTCGGCGGTGCCGATCAGGCCTAAGGTTTTCACGCCACGGCGGGTCATGTCCTCGACCAGGGCCTTGGCGATCAGGTCGTCGTTCTGGGTGGTCTTGAACACCCACTTCTTCTGTTCGGTCATCGGCAGCACCACGGCGGCGGTGCCCACAGGGGCCAGCAGCGGCACGCCGGCTTCGGCGGCGAACTGGATCACACCCATGGCGTTGGGCGAACCGCTGGGGCCGATGATGGCATCGACGTTCTCTTCGCTGATGAGTTTCTTCAGGGCCTTCACGGTGGCGGTCGGGTCGCTGCCGTCATCCAGGGCGATGTACTTCACCTGCTGGTCGCCTGCCTGGGTAGGCAGCAGCGGTACGGAGTTCTTCTGCGGCAACCCTACCAAGGCGATGGGGCCGGTGGAGGAGGTGATGACGCCGACTTTCACGTCCGCTTGTGCCTGTGCAAGGCAAACGGCGCTCAGGAGCAGGGTGGACACGGCTTTCTTGAAGTGCATGACGTACTCCGGGTTGCAAGGCTGTTGGAGAGGCAGTGGTGCACGAGGGCGTCTACAGGTTCGGGTCGACGCAGTGGCTGGCTGCCTTCTTGTTGTTCTTGCGCCTTGGAGGGCGCTGTCGGCGGGTTACCCACCTGACTGGAAAGATCTTTTGCACCTCCCGTGCCAGAAAACCCCGCACCAGCCTGGCCCAGAGGCGCTCTCGAGCGCTGGCAAGGGGCTTTTTCGCGGTCTGGTTGGCTGCATTTCGCCAGTATTTGGCGCTGCACCAAAAAGCCATCCAGGCAGCGTCACAGGTGGTTCGCAGCCTCGCTGATCGAGGGTTTTAGAGGGGGAGAAAATCGATTTTTTTAGCGTTGAATTTTTATTTTTTTGAGCGGTTTTTTTCTGATGTAAGTGTATTTTTCTGTTCGATTATCGGTCACTTCTGCGTCGTAGACCTAAAGTCGAATTTTTCGTCGTCGCAGTCAGATTTTTCTAATTTTCAAATCAAGCAAATGATTTTTAAGGATATTTTTAAATTTAAAGCCAGGTAGGCGCTTAGCGGTGTTGTTACCAAACTGCACGCTTATGTGGCGAAGGGTGGAGAAAGTGCACCGAATTTACACACTTTTTCCAGTGATAATTCAATTGACATTTCACGTAATTATTCCGATTCTTTTCCCACGCGGGCTGCTGCCCGTGAAAGGCAGGTAACCCGGACAGGAACGTCCACTGGCAGGGGCAGTTGCGCCCACCAATCCGGTACCTGCCCATAACAACAATAAAGAGGTGTTCTCCACGTCCAAGCAGCGGCCTTGCTACGACCTTTTTGCAGTAAGTGGTTATAAAAACAACACTGCGGATTAACTGCCAACACGCACTTCGTTCATTAATCTGCTCCCACTCAAATGCGCCGGCGTGCGCATGTAAGAAAGGATCAAGTCCATGTTCCAGAAGAAGAACGGGCTGGTCGGCGGCGTTGCTGCCGCAGGCCTGATGGGGCTCTTCGCACCGAATTTCGCTCACGCGGATTTCTTTGATGATCGACAAGTCAGCCTGGGGCTGCGCAACTTCTACATCGACCGTGATTTCAAACAAAGCGATGCGCCAAAGTCGCGTATTGGCAGTTGGACCCAGGGCTTCGACTTCCGCGCGATTTCCGGTTACACCGAGGGGCCTGTGCAGTTCGGCCTGGATGTGTCCGCGCAATATGCCTACCGCCTCGATGGCGGCGGCGGTCGCGGCCCGGATACCATCATTCCCTACGACGACAGCAAGGGTGAGCAGGTTCGCGACTATGGCCGCGCAGCCCTCACCGCGAAGATGCGTTACTCCAAGACCGAGCTGAAAATCGGCGAGCACCGGCCGACGCTGCCGGTGGCGTTCTACGATGATTCGCGCCAGTTGATCACCACCTACCATGGCTTCCTGGTGGAGTCGAAGGAGATCGACAAGCTCACCCTTACCGCCGGTCGTTTCAATGAGATCAGCAGCCGTGAGTCGTCCAACCGCGAGAAGATGTACCTGTTCAACGGCCCGGACATCCAGCGCCGCAGCGATGGCCTGAACTTCGGCGGCGCCACCTACGCCTTCACCCCGGCGCTCAGTGCCACGTACTTCTATGGCGAGCTGGAAGACATCTACCAGCAGCAGTACCTGGGCGGTACCTACAACGCCGACCTGGGCGGCGGCTATGGGCTGAAGACCGACCTGCGCTACTTCGACAACCGCAAGGACGGCAAGGCGCTGTACGGCGACATCGACAACAGCTCGTATGGCGTGATGACCACGCTGCGCAAGGGCGCACATGCCATTGGTGTGGGTTACCAGCGCATGCTGGGCGAGTCGACCTTCCCGACGCTCAATGGCTATGCGCCGCAACCGTACCTGGTGAACTGGTCGACCATCGCGTTCGTGAAGCCCAACGAGAGCTCCTGGCAGCTGCGCTATGACCTGGACTTCGCGCCCTATGGCGTGCCGGGCCTGAAGCTGATGACCCGCTACATGCGCGGTACCGGTATCGACCGTGGCAACAATGCGTTGGACGAGAACGTCGAGAGCGAGCGCAACATCGTCCTCGGCTACGTGGTCCAGAGCGGGCCGCTCAAGGGTGTTGGGCTGGAGTGGCGCAACATCGATGTGAAGACGCGCTACGGCAATGGCAGTGCTTCGGGGGCTGACTACAAGGAAAACCGCCTGATCACCACCTACACCTTCAAGTTCTAAGGCGCTTGCCGGGCCGACCTTGGTGTCGGCCCGCAGGTGCTGTGTGCGAGACGAACATGCGACTTTATGAATTGATCACCTTCACCGTGCGGGTGCGTACGCCGGCGCTGGCCATGGAGCGCCTGCGCCATAGCCTGGAACAGGCGGCTGCGGGCTGTACCTTGATGGGTTGCTGGGCTTCGGAAATCGGGCCGCTGAACCAGGTTGCGGTACTGCGCGGGTTTGTCGACGAGGCTGCGCGCCAGGCCGAGCGCGAGCGTTTCTTGCTGGCGCCTGATGCCTTTGGTGTCGAGGAATATCTGCTGGACATGAAGGTCGAGAATTACACGCTGTTTCCGTTCCTTGAGCCGCTGGCGCCTGGTGGGCATGGGCCGTTCTACGAGCTGCGCGAGTACAACCTGGTTCATTCGGGGTTGGCGCCTTGCATGGCGGGGTGGGAGACGGCCATCGGGCCGCGGACTGGCGAGGGGTATTCGGCGGTGTATGCGGCGTTCTATGCCACCGATGGGCGTGTGCCGCGGTACTTGCATATCTGGCCGTATGCGACCCAGGAGCAGCGCTTGGATGTGCGGACGCGGGCGGTGAAGGATGGGGTTTGGCCGCCGGAGAATTCTGGGCCGTTGTTACGTGAAATGCATTCCACTTTGTACCTGCCGGCGGGGTTTTCGCCGTTGCATTAGTTTTGCGCTTTACCTCCACGCTCCACATTTGCGCCCGCAGGCTTTTCGCGGGCTTTTTTTCATTAGCAGCTTGCTGTTGCTGTTGCTGTTGCTGTTGCTGTTGCTGTTGCTGTTGCTGTTGCTGTTGCTCCGGCGAGCGCGCAGCGCCTCGCAACCGCTTTTGACCTTGCTCTTCGTGCGCGAGAGTTCAGACGACACAAATTGCGACTTACAGGAGGCCGAACGGAGGCGTCTGGAGGGCCATGGCGCGCAGCGCCCTTCGGCGTAGCCGAAGTCGCGAGATGTAG
>NZ_JBNNVR010000017.1:400-75315 GCF_050280645.1 Pseudomonas sp. NPDC089554 | reverse complement strand
CATCACTGCACGAACAAGTTGACCGCCCGAACATGAACAGCCCCATCCTCATCACCGGAGCCAGCCAGCGTGTCGGGCTCCAAGGAACTGCGCCGCGTTGCCGAGCCGCTGATCACCCTGGCCAAGGAAGACAGCGTTGCTAACCGTCGTCTGGCCTTCGACCGTACCCGTTCGAAGTCCGCTGTTGGCAAACTGTTCAACGACCTGGGCAAGCGTTACGCCACCCGTCAGGGCGGCTACCTGCGCATCCTGAAGTGCGGTTTCCGCGCTGGCGACAACGCGCCTATGGCGTACGTCGAGCTGGTTGATCGTCCGGTCGGCGGTGCTGTAGAAGCTGCTGAGTAAGACGTTTAGTCTGCTACAAGAAACCGGGCCTAGTGCCCGGTTTTTTGTGTCTATATGAATTGCAAATATCTATCGATACTAGTTTCTTAATGCATTGGATCTTGTAGTGTTCTTTCCCGATACTCTCTCCAAGCCGTTTAGCCGGCATTTCGAAACCGATCAGGAGAGATCATGAGCAAGATTCTTACTACCGCCAGCGGTGCTCCCGTCGCCGACAACCAGAACTCCCGCTCCGCAGGCCCTCGCGGCCCGCTGTTGCTCGATGACTTCCACCTGATCGAGAAACTCGCCCACTTCAACCGCGAGAACATTCCCGAGCGCCGTGTACACGCGAAGGGCTCCGGTGCCTATGGCACTTTCACGGTCACCCGCGATATCACCCAGTACACCAGTGCTCGCCTGTTCGAGGCAGTGGGCAAGCAGACTGAAACCTTCCTGCGCTTCTCTACCGTTGGCGGTGAGCGTGGATCGGCCGACACCGAGCGCGACCCACGAGGGTTCGCCCTGAAGTTCTATACCGAAGAAGGCAACTGGGACATCGTTGGCAACAACACGCCAATCTTCTTCATTCGCGACCCACTGAAGTTCCCCGATTTCATCCATACCCAGAAGCGTCACCCACAGACCAACCTGAAGAATGCCCAGATGATGTGGGACTTCTGGTCGCATTCGCCTGAAGCGCTGCACCAGGTCACCATTCTGTTCTCTGACCGCGGCATTCCGGACGGTTACCGTCACATGCACGGTTTCGGCAGCCACACCTATAGCCTGATCAACGCCAAGGGCGAGCGCACTTGGGTGAAGTGGCACTTCAAGACCCAGCAAGGCATCAAGAACCTGTCGCCAGCCGACGCTGCGCGCCTGGCTGGCACCGACCCGGATTACGCGCAGCGTGACTTGTTCGAAGCCATCGAGCGTGGTGATCACCCGCGTTGGACTGCTTGCATCCAGGTTATGTCCGAGGAGCAGGCCGCCAACCGTGCGGAAAACCCTTTCGACGTGACCAAGACCTGGTCGCAGAAGGAGTTCCCGCTGATCGAGGTCGGGGTGCTCGAGCTGAACCGCAACCCGCTCAACTACTTCGCTGAAGTCGAGCAGGCCACCTTCGGCCCGAGCAACATGGTGCCGGGTGTTGGTTTGTCGCCTGACCGCATGCTCCAGGGCCGGGTATTCGCATACGCCGATGCGCACCGTTATCGCGTGGGCACCAATCACCAGCATCTGCCGGTGAATGCGCCACGTAGCCCGGTCAACAGCTACCAGCGTGACGGCGCAATGGCATTCGGCGCCTACGGCAGTGCTCCGAACTACGAGCCGAACAGCTACGCCGATGCACCGAAGCAGTCGCCTCGCCATGCAGAGCCTGCGCTGGCCCTGAGCGGTTCGGCCGATCGCTACGACCACCGCGAGGACGCCGACTACTACAGCCAGGCCGGCGCACTGTTCCGTTTGATGAGTGCCGATCAACGGGCGCTGTTGATCGACAATATCGCCGGTACATTGGCAGGTGTCAGTGAGGATGTGGTGCAGCGTCAATTGCAGCACTTCTTCAAAGCCGACCCGGCTTATGGAGAGGGGGTTGCCAAGGCCTTGGGCGTAAATCTCGCCTGAGTCGAAATGATAAGTAGAACCGCCCTCATTTGGGCGGTTTTTCAATGAATATCACTACCGTTTGCCGATTTTTTTCCAACAAATTGCGCGCTTTTCAGTGACCTTGGCGAAATCATGGTTCACACTATCTCCCTATCAACGTTTCATTCAGGGAGTAGCAGGGCGATGCAAGGTCACCCGGACGTAATCGATTACCTCAACACGTTGCTGACGGGCGAACTGGCGGCGCGTGATCAATATTTCATCCACTCGCGCATGTACGAAGACTGGGGCCTGACCAAGCTCTACGAGCGTATCAACCACGAGATGGAAGAAGAGGCGCAACACGCCGACGCCCTGATGCGCCGCATCCTCATGCTCGAAGGCACCCCGCGCATGCGCCCTGACGACCTGGACGTTGGCACCACGGTGCCGGACATGCTCGCCGCCGACCTGCGCCTTGAGTACAAGGTGCGTGCTGCGCTTTGCAAAGGCATCGAGCTGTGCGAACTGCACAAGGACTACATCAGCCGTGACATCCTGCGCGTGCAGTTGGCCGATACCGAAGAAGATCACACCTACTGGCTGGAGAAGCAGCAAGGCCTGATCAAGTCCATCGGTCTGCAGAACTACCTGCAATCGCAGATGTAAGCCGGTTCGCCTGCTGGGAAGAAAAAGCCCCTGGCATTTGCGTGCCAGGGGCTTTTTTCGTCAGGCCCGGTCACGCTCCAATAGCGGCGCGAGGTAATGGCCCGTATACGACTGTTTCATCTTCGCCAGTTCCTCTGGCGTACCGCTGGCGATGATCTGGCCACCTTTGGAACCCCCTTCCGGCCCTAGGTCTACCAGCCAGTCAGCGGTCTTGATAACGTCCAGGTTGTGCTCGATCACCACCACGGTGTTGCCGTGATCGCGCAGGCGGTGCAACACATCCAGCAATTGCTGGATATCCGCGAAGTGCAGGCCGGTGGTCGGCTCGTCGAGGATATACAGGGTCTTGCCGGTGTCGCGCTTGGACAGCTCGCGAGAAAGCTTCACCCGCTGCGCCTCGCCACCGGACAAAGTCGTGGCCGATTGCCCCAGCTTGATGTAGGAAAGCCCCACGTCCATCAGCGTTTGCAGCTTGCGCGCCAGTGCCGGCACCGCGTCGAAGAACTCGCGGGCATCCTCGATGGTCATCTCCAGCACCTCGTGGATGTTCTTGCCCTTGTACTTGATCTCCAGGGTTTCGCGGTTGTAGCGCTTGCTCTTGCACACGTCGCACGGCACGTAGATGTCCGGCAGGAAGTGCATCTCGACCTTGATCAGGCCATCACCCTGGCATGCCTCGCAGCGCCCACCCTTGACGTTGAACGAGAAGCGCCCTGGGCCATAGCCGCGCGAGCGCGACTCCGGCACGCCAGCGAACAATTCGCGGATCGGCGTGAAGATACCGGTGTAGGTCGCCGGGTTCGAGCGCGGGGTGCGGCCAATTGGGCTCTGGTCGATGTCGACCACTTTGTCCAGATGCTGCAAGCCGTCCATGCTGGTATGTGCTGCCGGCTCAAGGCTGCTCGCGCCATTGAGCGCGGTGGCTGCCAGCGGGAACAGGGTGTTGTTGATCAGGGTCGACTTGCCCGAGCCGGATACCCCGGTCACGCAGGTGAGCAGGCCGATTGGCACTTCCAGGTCGACGTTTTGCAGGTTGTTGCCACGCGCGCCCTTGAGCTTGAGCGAGAGCTTCTTGTTGCGCGGCGTACGCTTGGCGGGCACGACGATCTTCTTGCGACCAGAAAGGTACTTGCCGGTCAGCGAGTCAGGGTGCGCCATCACTTCCTCGGGCGAGCCCTCGGCGACGATCTGGCCACCATGCACGCCGGCGCCAGGGCCAATGTCCACCACGTAGTCGGCCAGGCGAATGGCGTCTTCGTCGTGCTCGACCACGATGACCGTGTTGCCCAGGTCACGCAGGTGGTTGAGGGTGGCCAGCAAGCGGTCGTTATCGCGTTGGTGCAGGCCGATCGACGGCTCGTCGAGGATGTACATCACACCCACCAGGCCGGCGCCGATCTGGCTGGCCAGGCGAATACGCTGGGCTTCACCGCCCGAGAGGGTTTCGGCGCTGCGGTCGAGGGTCAGGTAGTCGAGGCCGACGTTCACCAGGAACTGCAGGCGTTCGCAGATTTCCTTGAGGATCTTCGCCGCAATCTCACCGCGTCGGCCGGTCAGGCTCAGGCCGGCGAAGTACTCGCTGGCATCGCCGATCGGCAGGTTGGTCACGGCCGGCAGGGTCTTCTCGCCCACCCACACATGACGCGCCTCGCGGCGCAGGCGGGTGCCGCGGCAGTCCGGGCAGGGCTGGGTGCCGAGGAACTTGGCCAGTTCCTCGCGCACGGTGGCCGACTCGGTTTCGCGGTAGCGCCGCTCCAGGTTCGGCACGATGCCTTCGAACGGGTGCGAGCGCTTGACGATATCGCCGCGGTCGTTGAGGTACTTGAAGTCGACGCTCTGCTTGCCGCTGCCCTGCAGGATCACCTTCTGGTGCTCGGCGGACAGCTCGCCGAACGGCTCCTCGAGGCTGAAGCCATAGTGCGCCGCCAGTGAGCCGAGCATCTGGAAGTAATAGACGTTGCGTCGGTCCCAGCCGCGAATCGCACCTTCGGCCAGGGTCAGCTCGCTGTTGACCAGGCGCTTGGTGTCGAAGAACTGCTTCACACCCAGGCCGTCGCAGGTCGGGCAGGCGCCAGCGGGGTTGTTGAAGGAAAACAGCTTCGGTTCCAGCTCGCTGATCGCGTGGCCGCAGACCGGGCAGGCGAAACGCGCGGAGAAGATCATGTCCTCGGCGCTTTCGTCGTCCATCTGCGCCACCAGGGCGATACCGTCGGCGAGCTTCAGCGCGGTTTCGAACGACTCGGCCAGGCGCTGTTGCAGGTCGTCGCGCACCTTGAAGCGGTCCACCACCACGTCGATGCTGTGCTTCTTCTGCTTGTCGAGCTTGGGCAGCTCGTCGAGCTCGTACAATTTGCCATTGACCCGTGCGCGCACGAAGCCCTGGGCGCGCAGCTCGTCGAACACCGCCAGGTGCTCGCCCTTGCGCTCGCGTATCACAGGGGCCAGCAGCATCAGCTTGCTGCCCTCTGGTTGTTCGAGCACCAGGTCGACCATCTGGCTGACCGTTTGCGCTTCCAGTGGAATGTCGTGGTCCGGGCAGCGTGGTGTGCCCACCCGCGCGTACAGCAGGCGCAGGTAATCGTAGATCTCGGTGATGGTGCCGACGGTCGAGCGGGGGTTGTGCGAGGTCGATTTCTGCTCGATGGAAATAGCCGGCGACAGGCCTTCGATGGTGTCGACGTCGGGCTTTTCCATCATCGACAGGAACTGCCGGGCGTAGGCCGACAGCGACTCGACATAGCGACGCTGGCCCTCGGCGTACAGGGTGTCGAACGCCAGGGACGACTTGCCGGAACCGGACAGGCCGGTGATCACGATCAGTTTGTCCCGGGGCAGGGTCAGGTCGATATTCTTCAGGTTGTGGGTACGTGCCCCACGGATCAGGATCTTGTCCACTGCAGCCTCGCTCGGCGGGCATAAACAAAGAAGTATACGGCGCGCTGCCACTACGCGGCAAAGCGTCGCGTATATGCCGTCTTGCCGTCGGACTGATAGAATCGCCGCCGGTTCACACGAGGTTCATCCATGCACGACACCCACAACGAGCGCATGAGTAGCAGCGAAACCCGCGCGGCGAGCGGCCTGGCGTTGGTCTTTGCCTTTCGTATGCTGGGCATGTTCATGGTGTTGCCGGTGCTTGCGACCTATGGCATGGACCTGGCCGGTTCCACGCCGGCACTGATCGGCCTGGCCATTGGTGCCTACGGCCTGACCCAGGCCGTGCTACAGATTCCGTTCGGGATGATTTCCGACCGCATCGGGCGCCGCCCGGTGATCTACCTGGGGTTGGTGATCTTCGCCCTCGGCAGCGTACTGGCGGCCCAGGCCGACTCGATCTGGGGTGTGATCGCCGGGCGCATCCTGCAGGGCGCCGGGGCAATTTCCGCAGCGGTCATGGCGCTGCTTTCCGACCTCACCCGCGAGCAGCACCGGACCAAGGCCATGGCCATGATCGGCATGAGCATCGGCCTGTCGTTCGCAGTAGCGATGGTGGTTGGGCCTCTGTTGACGAGTGCCTTTGGCTTGTCAGGATTGTTCCTCGCCACAGCAGGACTTGCCGTCGTCGGCATCGCCCTGATCGCCTTCGTGGTGCCCAGCGCGCACAGCGCATTGCAGCATCGTGAATCCGGCGTGGCGCGCCAGGCACTTGGCCCGACCCTGCGCCATCCGGACCTTCTGCGCCTGGATACGGGTATTTTCATCCTTCACGCCATCCTCATGGCCAGCTTCGTCGCGCTGCCGCTGGCCTTCGTCGAACGCGGCGGCCTGCCCAAGGAAGAGCACTGGTGGGTATACCTGACCGCGCTGCTGGTCTCATTTTTTGCAATGGTCCCGTTCATCATCTATGGCGAAAAGAAGCGCAAGATGAAACGCGTCCTGCTTGGCGCGGTCAGTGTCCTGCTGCTGGTCGAGGTGTTCTTCTGGCAGTGGGCCGATAACTTGCGGGGACTGGTGATCGGCACCGTGGTATTCTTCACTGCATTCAACCTGCTGGAAGCGTCCTTGCCTTCGCTGGTCAGCAAGGTGTCGCCTGCTGGCGGCAAGGGAACGGCAATGGGGGTGTATTCCACCAGCCAGTTCCTCGGCGCTGCGCTGGGAGGAATACTCGGTGGCTGGTTGTTCCAGCACGGTGGCCTTGGGTGGGTGTTCATCGGTTGTGCGGTGCTGTGTGCGGTCTGGCTGGTGTCTGCCCTGGGCATGAACGAGCCACCCTACGTGACCAGCCTGCGTATGCCGCTGACGCCGGAGGCAGTCCGGGAAGCCGGGCTGACCGAGCGCCTGATGGCCGTGCCGGGTGTGACCGACGCCGTGGTGGTGGCGGAAGAAGCTGCCATCTATATCAAACTGGATACGAAAATTTTGGACCGTGCGACCCTGGAGCGTCTGGTGAACCCAGCCTCAGCGGCGTGCGAAGCCTAGGAGAACGTTATGGCCCGTGGGGTTAACAAAGTCATTCTGGTCGGTACTTGCGGCCAGGATCCCGAAGTCCGCTACCTGCCCAACGGTAACGCCGTGACCAACCTGAGCCTGGCCACCAGCGAGCAGTGGACCGACAAGCAGTCCGGCCAGAAGGTCGAGCGCACCGAGTGGCACCGCGTTTCCCTGTTCGGCAAGGTCGCCGAGATCGCCGGTGAGTACTTGCGCAAGGGCTCCCAGTGCTACATCGAGGGCAAGCTGCAAACCCGCGAGTGGGAAAAAGACGGCATCAAGCGCTACACCACCGAGATCATCGTCGACATGCAGGGCACCATGCAGCTGCTTGGCGGCCGTCCTCAGGGCCAGCAAGGCGGCGACCAGTACAACCAGGGTGGTGGCAACAACTATAACCAGGGTGGCGGCCAGCAGCAGTACAACCAGGCCCCACGCCAGCAGGCCCCGCGCCCGCAACAGGCGCAACAGCGCCAGGCGCCGCAGCAGCCTGCGCCGCAGCCCGCGGCTGACTTCGACAGCTTCGACGACGATATTCCGTTCTGAAGTGTAGCTTTTTCAGAACCGTAAACATTAGAAGCGAAGCCATTGATTTGGCTTCGCTTTTTTATTGTTTACAGAATTTTGCGGAGTAAGAGCTACATTTGTTAAGCGTTTACCTCTCGAAGGTGTAAACAAATGACTCTGAATCCGTATGCAGTGAAGATAATTATCTTGGGCTCTGGGGAGCGCTTGCCTGTGCTGGTAGCACTGGCCTCCGGTGCTCCCTTATTCGAGCCGTCCGTTTACGTCCTCAGCGAGATTCGGGCGACCAACAGAGCGAGCAATACGATTGACCAGATCTTGAGGTCAATCATGGTGCTCCATCTATTCCTCGACTCGAATCGGATTGATATTGAGCAGCGCATTCAAAACGGCGGTGTTTTTCGTTTAAGCGAGCTTGACGAGCTTGTTCGGTACTGCAAGCGCCCTGTCGCCGATCAACTGAAGTGCGATTCGATTTCCCCTTCCCATCCATCCGCTCTTAGACGCGCCGCTGAAAACGTGCGCCTTTTTCAACGAAAACTTGCACCACCAGAGGTGGCAGGTCATACCGCAGCTAACCGAATTCGGGTCATCCGGGACTATCTTGATTGGCTCGTGCGATACCATATGGCTCGCTATCACCCGGGTGCAACTGAGGGCGCGAGGCTTTGGAATGAGTGGACGTCTTGCAAGGATGCGCTGGGCGCGCGACTGCCGCGCCATAAAGGGAGAAATACTATTGGGCAGCGGGAAGGGCTTCAGCCAGAGGTGGTGGAGAGACTTCTCAGTGTTACGTCGCCAACATCACCGGACAACCCTTGGAAGGGGAAGAGCACACGCATTCGAAATGCTCTCCTAGTTCGCTGGTTCTACGAGCTTGGCCTACGTCGTGGCGAACTTTTAAATGTAAAAATTCCCGACATTAACTTCCAGTCGGAAGAGCTGATTGTGGCCAGACGGGCAGACGATCCGGAGGATCCCCGAAAGGATCAGCCATTGGTCAAGACACGTGATAGAAAAATTCCGTTATCCCCAGGTCTTTGCAGGCTGACGCACGAATATATAACGAATACACGCCGAAACACTGAAGGCGCAAGGCGTCACCCATTCCTGTTCATCGCCATGGGCACAGGGTCGCCCCTGTCGCTCAGTGCCGTGAATGCTGTTTTCGCCGAACTTAGAAATGCCTTTAATGGCGAGTTCGATGCTGTGACTCCGCATGTTCTTCCTGAACACGTTTGAACAGTTGCTCGATGGTCATTGATCTATCGCGCAGCAAGTAACTGTGGACAAGGATCGACACGGGGTGCACCTCCATGACATATGCAATCTCGTCAAGCTTATCGAGGGTCGGGCTCTTCAGGCCTCGTTCAAGCGTGCTGAGATAGGTTCTACTGCTTACGTCGGAAAAATCCTCCTGAGTGAGCCCTTGGCTCATTCTGAGCTGCTTAAGAGCCTGCCCGAATGCTTGTTTCAGTTCCATTTGCCAGCCTCGCAAAAGGAACGATGAAGCCTGCGTGAGCACTTTAGGACTACAATCTATAGTGTTCATTGTCGGGAGCTGCGGCATGTTCAGAACACATTTGCAGGCGGAGGTGAAGGGAGCCGTTGCGTTCGGCTACCTGCCCGTATGAGTAGCCAAATAGGCACTGCTTTCATACACGGAAGCGTGCACGATTGTCGTCCATCCCTTCGCCTCAAGCTGGCGCCACAGGAGCTTCTGGATTTTCTTCTTCGTCTCCTGCTGGTACATCCGCAAGAACGAAGCGAGTGTCTAAGCCTGGATAAGTGGTGTTTACGTCATCAAGTATGCAGTTCACCAGATGCAATGCGTCGTCTGTTGTGGGCTCCAACATGCGATGGAAAGGGAGTGGGATGCGATGGAAGCGATGCAGAGGATTCAGGCAGTGAGTGAAGTTGGTGTCCCGCATTGCTCCCCATTGGCCGTGGACAAATCCGGAGGCCCAGCCGTAGTAGCGGTCATAGTCCTCTTTCGTGCCCGACTCCTCCGCCAGCCGTCGAAGGTCTTTCCCGCACCAGTGGCCCAGGTCAATTTCCACGTATTCCTGGAAATAGTCTTCGTTCGCCAGCGCCTCGAGCGTTGCTTGGGTAACGAACCGAGGCTTTTGGCCCGACATTTCCTCGTGCTTCAGCAGTGCCAACTTGGCCTGGCCGGCACCGTATGAGCGAAACTTTTTCCACATCTCGTCGGTGCCGTTTCGAACGAGGTAGGCCAGGGATATCCGGCATTCTGTGAGCGAGCGGAGCAGTAGTCGGCCAGTGATCGCGGAACTCAGTGGTCCCATGCTCATCTCGGCTAGGCAGGCCAGTGCGTAGAACCCGAAGCCGAACACGCCGTCGTGTTTGGGATTTAGACCAGTGGTGCTAAGAGATTTATACCAGTGTTCGAGTAGAGCCTCTCGGACTACAATGAGATGCTTTTGAATGTCCTCTGGATGGGACTCGCCCTCTCTTGAGTCGAGTGGGGCAGCCACGCAGGTGGTGTGCTGCAGAACGTACTCCCAAAATAGATTCGGCCATGGATGGAGAACCGCGTCGGCAAAGGTCATTTCCATCGCGCGGATGGACGGCCTAACCGATCGCATATCCCCTCTGTAGGGGTAATCCGTGAACTCGTACCACTCTTCCTCTGGCATGTGGATTTCGCCCAGCGCCATTCTGAAAAGTATGCTGACCCAACGGACGTCCGTGGCTTCCTGCGATTGATGCTCGAATGTGGTTTGCACGGCTTTCCCGAGGGTTTGCCAATCGTTTTCGTTAGGCTCAACTGCTAAGGCAGCTTTCCACCACTGATGTGCTGGTAGGCCTTCAAGCAGGAGTAACGGGCGCAGTGCCTGTATACCCGTATGGGACTGACGCACGACGGCAACAATTTCTTCTACGAGCTCTCGGGGTTGGTTTTGGAGATCGGAGTGCCTGAGTGTCCACCCGCTGCCGTTCTCCTCTGGTGGCCTTCGGTAGCGCACGCCAATTGAGGCGATCTTCCGGAACAGCTCCAAAGCCGTTTCTCGAGGGACGACAGTGATGATGAGACAAGCCCAGAGCATTTCTGGTAGTCGGTCGTTAGACCATGAAGCGAAGCTGATGCCCGGTATTTGCATGAATGGAGGCACCAGCGCCTTGCCTACCCTTTTATGCCCGGAAAGCGGCGTTGTGTTTCGACCGCTATGATGCGTTTTTTTCTTCTTCTTCGACATGCGCTTTCCTCGTCCTATGATCTGCAGTCGTTGGGTTCATCAATAGGTGCGCTGACAGTCCGCACGAGGCCGGGGCTTGATGAATCGCGCGACTCACCCTTGTCGGTATCGTCGTTCCAATGGTGCATTTGAGGTTTTCCCTTTTTCTGCCATACAAAGCCTTCGGAGCGGCGCCAGGATGCGTGCCAATTACCACCTCCGGGCCAAGCACCTCGTTCGGCTACAAACACCCAGACGCAGGAGAGGCCGTCCTCTTTGAGGAAGGCGTCGAAAAGTTTTTCATCGATGAATGCGTGCGAACCATCATCTCGGCTTTTGCCGCTCACGAAGCAAGGCGTGCCTGTGCTGTCCAAATAGACGTTGGGATTGTCAGCATCGACTTTGAGGCCAAGCCGGTGAGCTAGCCAAGGGGCCGGCAGCAACGCTTCAGCTCCATCAGGCAGGGATGCGTCACAGTGCGACTCCCAGTAATACCGATAGCAGGGATAGGCGATCTCAACCTCGCCGATGTCGCGGAACTCCATCAGCGACCACTGCTCCTGATCCCACACAGAACGCCACGGCGCCTCGAGTAAGAAAGCGGAGCCGGTGGAGCCCCGAGTTGACCAGTCATTGACCTCAATGTCGTGCTTGGCAAGCAGGTATTCGATGAGTCTTTTCTCATCTTTCTGTCTCACGATTATTGGCAGAAGGAACCGCCACTCCTGTTTTCTGAGTCCGTGCTCACGTTTAGCTTTGTCCTTGTAGTATTCGGATACAGAGCGATGCTCATTGAGAACAACCCATCTGCGTCCTTCGGAATCCACCCTGGCTGTGAGATTCTTCATGTTCACAGAAGGGTCTTCCTCGAACGGCCATTTGCTCAGCTCGGCTTCAGATGTATCCCTCATGGAGATTTCATGCTTGGGGATTGAGAGCTTTGGAGCGGGCCGAGCCTCGTCCGGAAGCAAAATGGTGGGATCGATGTCTCGATGAAACCCTATATCTAGCGGGCCTGAATACTGACGAGATCCATGGTAGGCCGTCTCAGACATCCAATTGTTGTCTGCAAGGCTGCACAGAAGCTCGTCGAGAGCTAGCCACTGGTACTTCTTGCCTATTCGCTCACCAGCGGGGCGCTCGCGGCCATGTTGATGCCGGAAGCTTTGGTCATGAGGGAAACGCTCGGCTGTCCAACCATAACCATAAGCCCGTTTCGCGACCCAGAACTGAGCAGCTTTGACGTCTACGTGTGGCTGTCTGTCGTGTCGACCCGTTGAGGCGTCAAAGCGCGGCTTGTATTCCTTGGTGTATCTCCGCTTCTCAGCCGGGTTCAGCAGTAAGAGAAGTAGAGCTTCGGACCGCTTGAATAATGTCTTATTTTCTTCAGATTCTTCAGATTCTTCAGTGTCTTCATGTCCTAGGAGCATCTTGAATGGATTTTCCCTGAAGGAGTGCATCATACGGAGAATCTCGGATCTCTCCTGGCAGTGATTGATCACCTCTTCTTCAAAACGCTCATACAACTCATCCGCCGAAAGCGGTTCAGGCTTCCTCAGCGAAATGTTCAGGAATGAACCGATCCGAGGTTGAATCTCATAGTTGGCGAAATCCCCAATCCATCCAGTACAGGAGCGACTGATTTGTGAATCACCAGCCTTTTCGACGACTTTTTTGAGAGATTCTTCCGTGACAGTGAGTCGAATTGGTTTCGTCCGGTAGGGCGGACGGGCATGCTGGATGTCGATGCTATCAGGTAGGCACTCGTGGAATTTGGCAAGCTCGATAATTCCAAGTGCTGAGTCTCTAAGATGTATTGACAGGGGCACCTCATCACGATCAAACACGGATCGGTAGGCAACCTCTGCGAACATCGGCAATCGTTCTTTGCTTGGGTCTATACAGCAGGCACCGTAAGCGGCGGTGTGTAGGCGCTCAACGATGTAAAGGTCATCAACGGTCTGGAAGGCCTCACTCAGTTCTTTGTAGAGGCTCAGGTTGTGACGTAGCAACGAGGTGAGTGCCTTCGTTGCTTTGTCCCGAAGCTCCCTACATGTGCTAGAGGTGAACCAGGTCAGGGTAATAGCACAGAGATACTGAATCTCGGGGGCCGCATCCTCACTTTGTTCAAGTGCGCTCCAATCAATCAAACGTCGGGAGATACTTCCCTCGTCGAGAGAGAGATCGTTGATCTGGCGAGTCCAGAATGAATCGCGCTCAGCCATCTTCATGCAGAGCAGCTTTTTATGAATGAACAGTGCGTTAAAAGGGTGGTCGGGAATGGTGCTGAGTTGAATAATGACGTCGAAGTAATTGTTGAAATGGTTCTGGAGTGCTTCGTATATTTCGAAGGTTCGCTCCGTGAAAGCACTACTGTTGCGCCACTTTAGGCTCTCAATAAAAGATTCGCGAACTTCATAATCGTTTGCCCAGGTATTGATGTCGCCAGGCAATAAATCTAGTAGTTCTCTGTTAAAACGCTCAGGCAGCTGTATAGAAAGAGCTTCAACCAGGCCAGTCCACTCCCAATCGAGTTGCTCGCCATCATGAATAAAGCTGAGACAGCCATTCTCAAGGGCTCTTGACGGGTCTTGAACCTCTTTGAGTAGGGCGTCAGCCATCAGATGATCCTGCAACCTCTGAAAGCTGAATCGGATGATGTCTTCTGGGTAATCAAATAGGTTGCCATTGTCACTTTTTTGGCCTGGGTCTACCCTGAACAATCCATTGCGCTGAAGCACTTCAAGCCAGTTTGTGCCTGCTGGCGCAGGATGACCCTCAAATCTCTGCCCTACGATTTGTATGGATTGGCTCTTAGGAACGTAGTCACGGCGTTTGTCCGCCATGTCCAAAGCTATTGCGCCCAGAGCTTGGATAGTAGGCGGTACTAGAGTATCGGTGCCGTCCTGGCCTACCCCTAAATTTCTAGCGATGCTTTTTAGATAGAATATAAATACGTCTCTAGTTCCATTTAGCCCTTGTGGGAATGAAGTTTTTTTGTCTTTTTGAAGGGCGATACATGCACTTCTAAGAAAGAGCGGATTTACAAATTCTTCAGATAGCCAGGGGCTGTTTGGCTGAGATATTCCACGCTTGCTAAGATAAATTCGGGCTGCCCTTGCTTGCTCGCCAGCCGTCTCAAAACCTCGGACTTCAAATGAGGGTAACCTGTCGAGCACCGGCTCTGGGATTATATTCTTCGTGTACTCAGTTCGGCAGCTGATTACCAGTACCAAGTTACGGTACTTTTCAATTTTGGTGATAAACTCTGCCAGCTCACCATTCCAGAGCCTCCGGCCAGCCCCTTCATTTATGGCGTCGACTAATAGTAAGCCTCGTTTACCAGTAGCCTCGCACGCAGCGCTTAGAGTTTTAA
The DNA here is from genome assembly GCF_050280645.1 of Pseudomonas sp. NPDC089554. Classification (NCBI taxonomy): domain Bacteria; kingdom Pseudomonadati; phylum Pseudomonadota; class Gammaproteobacteria; order Pseudomonadales; family Pseudomonadaceae; genus Pseudomonas; species Pseudomonas sp. NPDC089554. The sequence continues at coordinate 61,203 of NZ_JBNNVR010000017.1, read as the reverse complement.
GGAAGACGTCAGAGGTGATATCGCCTAGCTCTAGCCTCGACGTGATCTGTTTCCAGAGGTTGCCACTGCTAAGATGCTGCCCCAAGATCAATATTGCACTTCTTCCCTCCGATACGGCCCGTTGCGCAACACTCCCCAATAGGTGAGATTTGCCCGTTCCCGCTCTGCCGTATAAGAAGATAGTTCGTGATTTTTCTCCGTCAAAATACTGGTTTCCAAGTAACGAGAGCAGAGAGTCGGCTTCACCGCCAATTCTGCCGAGTCTGTATTCTAAGTCGTTCGAATCTTGGTCATGCGCGTTTTTGGGCTTTGCTCTGGTTTCGTCAGCTTCCCACTTGGCAGACCACAACTGTGACAGTTGTTTACTGATTTCAGTGGCGGATTCTGTGCATTCTGCAATAGGCCATGGGCGCCATGGGTCTATTGTTATGTCTAGCGCTAATCTCTCTAGGATTTTAGCTGCGTCGCGGATGATATTAGTTATGGGGATTGCTTTTTCGCCTAGAGTTTTCTCAACCTTTTCCAGGCTAATCGCGTCACAGAGCTTGGCTATTTGATCCCGGATCTCAGAGGCTATGCCTTTATCATGAAGCGCTACTCTGAATAGCTTTTCGATTCGTACTTCTACGTGATCCTCGGGATGATAGCGCTCTTCCAAAGACTTAACTGACAGCTCAATCTTTTCTCTGAACCAACATTCCGAAAGCTCAACATCGCCAAACCAAAAATTACGAAGCCCTTCAGCGTTCGGTCGTATCAGCCGCTCAGTGATGGTGGAGGCTGTCCAGGGAACAAATTCTACTTGTTTTCCCGCAGGAACAAGGCCTTCCCACTTAGCCTTGTGCGTTGCCCAGTGCTCCCATCCGGTCATGCCTCCGCCTTTTCGACCTGTCTTATCAGTAAGGTCGCATGGAATGGCAATAACATACTTTGTCAGAGAAGGATGAGTCGCGAGAGCTTGTTTAACTGACTCGTCAATATTGGCCCAATCAATCTCGCTGGACTTTAAATAGTATTTCGCCTGGTAGCCGATTTCGCTTGTGTCTTTGAGCAACCAGTAGGCCTCGATCCCGCCGTCTCCCCCTGCACCTTCAATTCGCCTGAATTCGGCGTCAGCGGCTGGCCGGTCAAGGTGAGCCAGCTGGCAAATGAGTTCTTCGAAAGCGAGGCGCTGTCCTGATTCCATGCCCCTGATGCGTGAGTAATCCATGCGGGTATCCGTAGCAAAAACTGATTGATGGCACCTTGCCCTATTCGAGTGTAACCGTTTGGGCAGGTATCGACATGCTGGGTTGGCACTGCTGGAGTACGATGTGTTCCACCAGGTTTGGACAACTGCCGAAACGGCACGACCCCAGAATGTCTAGCGCCGCCCGTCTCAGCCTTACTCGACTAGGTAGTCATATGCCTGCCTGGTTACTAAGGGTGCGGGGGGAGTCGTGCAATGAGAAAGTCTACAGGCCATGAGTAGACACCATGGTGGCAAAACAGTAGCTTGCTGGGCAGGCGTATCGAAAAACTCTCGTGAAAGGCGCCGTACAGGACAAGGCGATAGGCCTAGAGACAGGAGGTTGAATGTTTGAGCCCATAGAAGCACTGGATATCTACAACAAAAACGTTAATATCCTGATCGGCTCGGGTGCGTCGGCGGATCTGTTTCCCACCCTGGGGTTGCAGATTCGGGATGCGCAAGGCAACTGGGAGACGATTGAAACCCTATCGACCAAGTACGCACTTCGCCCCGAAAAAAACGCGGCGCTGTTCATGCACTACTACAACACGTGCATCCACCCGGTACAGACTTTTACTCCGGCCGCGATTACCACGCCTGAGGGGCTGGAGAATCTTCAACACTACGAAGTGCTTTTGCATACGTTATTGGGGTTCCTAGACCGAAGAAAGGATGCCAATCGCAAAATCAACATCTTCACCACCAATTATGATGGCTGCCTGACGCACGCGGCTGATCGCTTACTGGTGAAAGGGGTGCACGAATTTGTTGTGAACGATGGGACGTCAGGGTTTTACAAGAAGCATTTGCACGCTAGGAATTTCAACACTTTTCAATGCCAGACTGGGGTGTTCGAGCGTGCTGCCTACGGCGTCCCGCAGTTGAACATTATTCACCTGCATGGCTCGGTCTACTGGGCGAAGAGTGGTGACAAGATTGAGGTGAACTACACGAATGATTTCAAAAAAATGCTCACCCCGCATGTCGAAAATAAGATTTCAGAGTTTTCAAAGTACTTAGTTACCAAAGGTGGTGTCACTGACGAGGTTCCGTTGGTGAAGCTTACACCTAATCAGATGGAAAAATTCTGGTACGAATATAACAAGCTGCCCATCGTTAACCCTACCAAATGGAAGTTTCACGAGACGGTTTTTGAAGAGCACTACTATCAAATGCTCAGGCTGCTCAGCTACGAGCTGGAGCGACCTAACTCGATCCTGATCACTTTCGGATTCTCCTTTGCGGACGAGCACATCCTCAAGCTTGTCCAGCGCTCGCTGTCAAACCCCAAGCTCCAGACGTTTGTTTGTGCCTATAGCCAAGGGGGCGCGCGGAAAATGCGCGACGAATTTGGCGCCTGGAGAAACGTGAAGGTCATTGGCCCGCCCGAAGGGGCGAACCTGAATTTTTCCCATTTCAACAAGCATGTCCTTTCGCTCAGCCCGCAGCCCTACGAGCCTGGGGAGGCCCACTGATGGCTATCTCGGTCGGTGAGGTTATCGCGGTCAGCGGCGTCAGGATCACCCTCAGGATATTCGAGGACTCCAACCAGGAGACCCTCTTTCACGATGGGGTGAAGTACCGAGGGGTCTCCATCCGGGAGCACTTGCTGATCCAGCGTGGATTTATCGATATCGTCTGTCTGGTCGAAGGCGAATACCTGGATGAGCGAAAGCTGGACGAAACCGCCGAAAACACCGTGTACGTCAGGAAAGTGGATGTCAGGCCTATCGGTTACGTCGCCAATCATCAGTTCTATGAGGGCGTGAAGTACATGCCGATGATCCGGGACCGCGCCTCCTTGCTCAGTGAGGAAATGGTCGGAAAGATCTACGGTGTGAATGATGGGGCCAGCTTTACCATCGGTGCGATGCTCAAGGAAAACGTCCCCATCAGTCTCCCCTGGACGCGCCTCTTTAACAGCCATCTGGGCATTTTTGGGAACACGGGCAGTGGGAAGTCGAACACCCTAGCCAAGCTCTATACGACGTTGTTTCGGGAAAAGCTTGAGGGGTTAAAGGGCAAGAGTCAGTTTGTCATCATTGATTTCAATGGTGAGTACACGGGTGGCCAGATCCTGGCGACCGCAGATAAAAAGGTGACCATTCTAGATTCCAAGAAGGGTGCGCAGAGATTCACATTGGAAAGCGCTCACTTCTGGGACGCGGAAACCCTCAGCCTGCTGTTCCAGGCCACCACCAACACGCAGGCACCGTTTCTGCGGCGGGTACTATCGGGGCGGGAGAAGTTTAAAGACATTCCGCTCGCGCATTTCTTGGTCAAAACCTTTGAGCGGGTATTTGCTGCCGCAGAGCCTAAACCGGAAGCGCTGGAGCTGACCCGCGAGGTCGCCCGAATTGTCGACTCGGAAGCGCTTCAATACCATTTGGCCGGGGTCAAATACCATGCACAGTATAAGTATTTTAGAGCGCTGGAAGGCCATTACTACGATTCTGATGGGCAGGCATTTGCTGCCTTTTTACAGCCGTTCCTAGCTGAGCATGTGAAGCTGGAGGCGCTGGATCAATTCGATGAGCTACTTTTGCGGTGTTATCTACAGCTCTCCAACGATGTCGTGATGGGCTACGCGCAATACGAGCATATCCAGCCCGTATTGGCCAGGGCGAGATCTTCTCTATCGGGATTGCGTAATGTGCTGCACATCGTCGATGACGCACCGCCACCTGATCTGTTGCATGTCATTTCGCTTAAAAAATGCAAGAACGATGTGAAGAAAATTCTACCGATGCTTATTGCCAAGAGTTTTTATGTGAACCACAAGGAAGCGGAAGGGCTGAACAGCCCTCCGACGAAAACCCTGCACCTGATCATTGATGAGGCACATAACATTCTCTCCGAACAATCTACTCGAGAGCATGAAATCTGGAAGGATTATCGGTTGGAGCTGTTTGAGGAAATCATCAAGGAAGGACGAAAATATGGTGTGTACCTGACGCTCTCCAGCCAACGGCCTGCGGACATTTCACCCACTATCGTCTCTCAGATTCACAATTTCTTCATTCATCGTTTGGTCAATGAGCGTGACTTGATGTTGCTCGATAATACGATCAGTACATTGGACACCTCGTCCAAATCGTTGATACCTACCTTAGCCAAAGGATGCTGCGTACTCACTGGAACGGCCTTCGATTTGCCGATGATCCTGAAGGTAGATCCACTGCTGGAAGGACATAGGCCCGCGAGTGATGATGTCAATCTTGACGCGCTTTGGGAAACTCCATAAGTATTAACTGCGTGGGCATAGTGAACAGCCCCTAGTTTCTTCGACACTTATTCATATCAAGCTGAGACCGATGCTGACGGATTTTATAGCCCAGCCTATTACCGTAAGGGAAATTAGCTTGGTAATTGTATCCAACTCCGTCCTTTTTAGTCATGGCTTCAGTCGACGCGCATGGCGGGTGAGCGGTACATCAGGAGCCTGATCAGCTGTTCTAGTTTCGAGTGGTGCCTCTGCTAGTGAGTGGAATTATTGTTTTTAACAAAGGTGCTGAGATGAATTATCTACAAGAAATAAAATATTGGTCTGATGAAAAATGGCGGGATTTTGGTTTAGAGTTTCTTCAGCAGGCTGGATGGGATCGTGATTGGGTATCTGATTTTGATGTCTTTAGCGTGGAGGGAAAGAGATTTTTAGTAAGTCTACGGCACAACATTAATGGTGGTGCTGTCGGTACTAGCATCGAAAAGGATATAACTTCGCGTATGCGACGTGCCAATGCAGAGGGGTTTATTGGTTTTTATTCAGGGGAGTTTACGACAAGCCTGCAGGTGCGCCTCAAAACTTTGAATTGTCATGTGGAGTTAATTGGTGGGGTGCAGGTATCAGTGCTTCTGCCATATTCTAGTTCTAGCTTCATCGATAAGTTTTTTGGTGGTAGGGAGGATGGTTGGAATTGGGCTTGGAATTACTATTTGAATAAAGAGAGTGAGGTAGAGTATAAGCCGCTTTTTTGTATGTGTGGGTGCGGCAAGGATATTTTGGAGGGGCCTCGTTCAATAGGGTGGTCGGCGGCTTTTGTTCATCTGTCGAAAGATAAGCTATACTTTATATATGGTGTAAAAGACCACATATTTAAAGTTTGCGAGGATAACACTCCATGTGGCTGGATGGAGGTTAATCAGATATTACACCCCGATCAGTTCAATATCTGGAATGGTCAGCTTAAGGACTATCTGCGTGAAAATCCAAATTTTGATTTGAGCGAATACCACGGTCATAAACGAATTTTTGTATCAAGAATTTTACAGCGCATGCGATCTGTCAATGCTGGCTTCTTTTTTTCGGTTGAGGAGTTTTGATGCATATCTTCGATCAGCTTAGTTCCCACCAATGGGAATATTTTGCGAGCTATTATTTAGCCAGTCAAGGTTACACAGTACTAGAGCCTCCATCAGTCGGGCCAGATCAAGGGAAGGATTTGATTGCTCAATTAGACGATGTAACCTATCTAGTTAGTTGCAAGCATTTTTCTAGAGCTCAGCGCCCTGTTTATGCTGGAGATGAGTGCTCGGTTCTAGATAGGTTGATACAGCATGGAGCTCAGAAGTTTATTGGGTTTTATTCAACGTCTGGAAGCGTGTCTCTTTCTGAAAGCTTAGAGGCGGATGAGGTTGATTATGTGATTTTTGATGGGCTGTCTATTTTCGAAAATATGATGGATGTGTCTTTTTCTGTTCATCAAAGTTTGTTTCGAGAGATAGGGTTTGTCAGGGCTAAAACTTTCGGTCAGGAATACCGCCCATTGTTATGTCAGTGCGGCTGTGGCAATGATGTTCTAGGTAGTGCGTTAGAGTCTAGTGTTTATTTAACACTCCAAGAAGAAGGGGTGAGTGTTGAATGGTGTCTCGATAGGCATATTGATCGTTCTCATAAATTTATTTTGGCTGAAGCGAATGTGGAGAGCTGTTTTTCGCTCATTGGATTAAATAAGGTTATAGATGAGCATGAGCGAATTTTGGAGAGCGCCTCTGAAGTTTCTCCGTCATTTGATGAGCGGTACACTACATTTCTTGAGGTTGTTCATCAAATGATCTATCCGGTCGACTGATTTTCTGGTCTGCGGTGTATGTTCTTCTGCAAGACTTGTTAGTAGAGTGCTCGGAGTGTCGGCAATCTAGGTGATCAACGAAGTGTCGTGACGAGCACGTGGGTACCCGTTGTTGAATCAATAAAATGTAAACAGCTCGCCCGTCGCCTGGATTTTGTTTACACTTTCCCTGATTGGAGATCTTTATGCGTACCCAATACCCTGATTTGAGGTTTACGCTATCAACGTGCATAGAACCGTTCATGGATCCCTACCGGTTCAGCTGGAATCTGCAATGACAGCGATGAACACCGGTTGGAAGGCGGTAACGTGTTGATTTGGCTTCGTTTTGCCTGGCAGATTGATCAAATTTGATCAACCAGTAGGAACGTGTTAGCATTGATCTCAAGAATAGCCCCCACGCCTCGGGCGGGACTTGTCCCGTACTGCGCACCAGGGGGTTAGTTATTTCTGGCCCCATGCCCCCGCAGGATGCTTTGGCATGCCGCAAGCACCCCTCTATTTCCTCAAGCCTGCGAAGCCACCCAACGCTCTGCTGCGCCACCTGAGACTCAAAGGCTTAGGCACCCGCGGACAGCGAGACAAAGCGTTGCACGCCCTAGAGTTCATCGGCTATCACCGCCTGCTGATCTACATGCGGCCGCTGCAGGACCCTCAAAAGCGGTTCTTTGCCACCGTCCAGTTCGACGATATCCTACAGCTTTATGACTTCGATCGCCGGCTACGCCTCGTGTTCTTGGATGCGATTGATCGCATTGAGGTCGCGTTCCGTGCAGCGATCATCAACACCTTGGCTCTGGACAAGACCTGCGGTAGTCATTTCTACATGGACGCCATCCACTTCAAGGATTGCAAAGCTCATCGCGACGTCATGAAACAGGTGCTGGGCCTTCCGGAAAAAAATGCGGCCATCAAGCATTACTACGATAACTACAACACGCCGGCCCTGCCGCCTGTGTGGACGGTTCTCGAGGCGATGACCATCGGCCAGCTTTCGCGCCTGTTCAGTGATCTGCACCTGGATCATCGCAAAACTGTAGCGGCCAAATTCGGGTACGACGAGTCCGTGTTGGTGACTTGGCTGAAAAGCCTGACCATCCTGCGAAATGTCTGCGCCCACCATGGCAGGCTGTGGAACGCATCGATCACCGCAGATGCGCCGAAATACGCCAAGGCTATTGCCGGTGAGTTTCCCAGTCACAATGATCGAGGGCGCATTTTTGCCCGAGCAGTCGTCGTCCAGGCTTTGCTCGAAAAAATCGACCCCACCTCCGACTGGAAGGTACGGTTCAAGCAGTTGATGTCGACCCTGCCTACGGTCGGCTTAGGGAAAGCAGGCCGAACCACGGCCGAGCTAGGCCTGGTGGCAGGTTGGGAGATCCGGCCATTCTGGTCCTGACTTAGGAGTGCGCCCGGCTGGGGAGAAGTGTAAACAACAGAGCTTTAAATCTTGGTTGTGTTTACATTTCTTGGGCAGATGACACATGACTCATCACCAAGGCGTTGATTCGAAAGGAAATCTGAGTTGTTTACGATGTTTTGGTGAGTACAACCGTTCTGATGCTGCCGTGAAAAAAACCGCCACTGAGCCAGTGGCGGTTTTTTTTGCCTGAATATCGGCCTCGCTCCCCTGTTGACCCCCGTCATCGCACTTCCCGGATTCTTGGCTAGGCTTAATGGTGGCGGTATCTACCTACCGCCACCGTGATGTCCCGAGAGGCGCCGGCAACGTCCCGTGCGCCCACACCTGATCAGGAGTGCACGATGGATCTCAACCGTCGGCAGTTCTTCAAGGCCGCTGCCATAGGCCTTGGAGGCTCGAGCCTCGCGGCGTTGGGCATGGCCCCGACACCTGCGTTCGCCGAGCAGGTGCGCCACTTCAAGCTGGCGCACACTAAAGAAGCCCGCAACACCTGCCCCTACTGTTCGGTCGGCTGCGGCCTGATCCTGTACAGCCAGGGCGATGCCGGGAAAAACGTCAAGCAGAGCATCATCCACATCGAGGGCGACGCCGACCACCCGGTCAACCGCGGCACGCTGTGCCCGAAAGGTGCGGGCCTGCTCGACTTCATCCACAGCCCCAGCCGCCTCAAGTACCCCGAGGTACGCAAGGCGGGCAGCAAGGAGTGGGTCCGCGTCAGCTGGGACGAAGCGCTTGACCGCGTTGCCACGCTGATGAAAGAGGATCGTGACGCCAACTTCATCGAGAAGAACGCCCAGGGCCAGACCGTCAACCGTTGGGTCAGCACCGGCTTTCTCGCCGCGTCTGCTGCATCCAGCGAAGCCGGCTACCTGACCCACAAGGTCGTCCGTTCTCTCGGCATGCTGGGGTTCGATAACCAGGCACGTGTCTGACACGGCCCGACGGTGGCAAGTCTTGCCCCGACGTTTGGCCGTGGTGCGATGACCAACCATTGGTCTGATATCGCCAACGCAAACCTGGTCCTGGTAATGGGCGGCAACGCAGCCGAGGCACATCCCTGTGGCTTCAAATGGGTGACCGAGGCCAAGGCGCACAACCAGGCGCGACTGATCGTGGTCGACCCACGTTTCACCCGCACCGCCTCGGTGGCGGACTACTACGCGCCGATCCGCACCGGTAGCGACATCGCCTTCATGGGCGGGTTGATCAACTACCTGCTGAGCACCGACAAGATTCAGCACGAATACGTGCGTAACTACACCGACGTGTCGTTCATCGTCAAAGAGAGCTACGGCTTCGAAGACGGCCTGTTCAGTGGCTATGACGCGGCCAAGCGCGTCTATGCGGACAAGTCCGGCTGGGGCTACGAGCTTGGCGAGGACGGTTTCGCCCAGGTCGACCCGACCCTGCAGCACCCGCGTTGCGTGTTCCAGCTGATGAAACAGCACTACAGCCGCTACACGCCTGAGTTGGCGAGCATGACCTGTGGCATGCCTCAGGACCAGATGATGAAGATCTGGGAAGAGATCGCCACCTGCTCGGCGCCGGGCAAGACCATGACCATCCTCTACGCGCTGGGCTGGACACAGCACTCGATTGGCGCGCAGATCATCCGCAGTGCGGCCATGGTGCAGTTGCTGCTGGGTAACGTCGGCATGCCGGGCGGTGGCGTCAACGCCTTGCGCGGCCACTCCAACATCCAGGGGCTGACCGACCTCGGGCTGTTGTCCAACTCGCTGCCGGGCTACCTCACCTTGGGCGGCGATGCCGAGCAGGACTATGCTGCCTTTGTCGACAAACGCGCGTCCAAGCCGCTGCGCCCAGGGCAGCTGTCGTACTGGCAGAACTACGGCAAGTTCCACGTCAGCCTGATGAAGGCCTGGTATGGCGCCAAGGCCACCGCCGAGAACAACTGGGGCTATGACTGGCTGCCCAAGCTCGACGTACCGGCCTACGACGTGCTGCGCATGTTCGAGATGATGAGCCAGGGCAAGGTCAACGGCTATATCTGCCAGGGCTTCAACCCGATCGCCGCGCTGCCGGACAAGAACCGCGTCACCGCTGCATTGGGCAAGCTCAAGTGGCTGGTCATCATGGACCCGCTGGCCACCGAAACGTCCGAGTTCTGGCGTAACGCCGGGCCTTACAACGATGTCGATACCGGCAGCATCCAGACCGAGGTGATCCGCCTGCCCACCACCTGCTTTGCCGAGGAAGACGGCTCGCTGGTCAACAGCAGCCGCTGGCTGCAATGGCACTGGAAAGGCGCCGATGGCCCGGGCGAGACGCGCACTGATGTGCACATCATGAGCGAGCTGTTCCTGCGTCTACGCGAGCGTTACAAGGCCGAGGGCGGTGCGTACCCCGACGCGATGATGAACATCAGTTGGCCCTACAAGGTGCCGGAAGAGCCCTCGCCGGAAGAGCTGGCCAAGGAGATGAACGGCTGGGCGGTCAGTGACCTCACCGACGCTACCGGCGCCACGCTCAAAAGCGGCCAGCAACTGGCCGGCTTCGCCCAGCTCAAGGACGACGGCAGCACCGCCTCGGGCTGCTGGATCTTCTGCGGCAGCTGGACCGAGCAGGGCAACCAGATGGCCCGGCGCGACAACAGTGACCCTTATGGCATGCACCAAGTGCAGAACTGGGCCTGGGCGTGGCCGGCGAACCGCCGCATCCTCTACAACCGCGCCTCCAGCGACCCTCAGGGCAGGCCCTGGGACCCGGAGAAAAAGCGCTTGGTGTGGTGGAACGGCAAGGCTTGGGGTGGCACCGACGTGCCGGACTTCAAGGCTGACTCGCCACCGGAGGCGGGGATGAACCCGTTCATCATGAACCCCGAGGGCGTGGCGCGCTTCTTCGCCATCGACAAGATGGCCGAAGGGCCGTTCCCCGAGCACTACGAGCCGTTCGAGACGCCCATTGGTGTCAACCCGCTGCACCCGCAGAACCCCAAGGCCACCAGCAACCCGGCCGGTCGGGTGTTCGACTCGGTGTGGGACACGCTCGGCAAGCACGAGGAGTTCCCCTACGCGGCCACCAGCTATCGCCTGACCGAGCATTTCCACTTCTGGAGCAAGCACTGCCAGCTCAACTCGATCATCCAGCCCGAGCAGTTCGTCGAGATCGGCGAGGTGCTGGCGGCCGAGAAGGGCATCAAGGCCGGTGACCGGGTGAGGGTGTCGAGCAAGCGCGGGTTTATCGAGGCGGTGGCGGTGGTGACCAAGCGGATTCGTCCGCTGCAGGTCAACAACCAGACCGTCCACCAGATCGGCATCCCGTTGCACTGGGGCTTCACCGGTTCTACTCGGCATGGCTACCTGACCAACACCCTGGTGCCGTTCCTCGGTGATGGCAACACCCAGACGCCGGAGTCCAAGTCGTTCCTCGTCAATGTGGAGAAAGTCTGATGGCCCAGCAAGATATCATCGCCCGCTCGGCCACCACGACCGTACCCTCTTCGGTACGCCAGCAGCAGGAAGTGGCCAAGCTGATCGACACCACCAAGTGCATCGGCTGCAAGGCCTGCCAGGTGGCGTGTTCGGAGTGGAACGAACTGCGTGACGAGGTTGGCCACAATCACGGCACCTACGACAACCCCCAGGACCTGACCGCCGACACCTGGACGCTGATGCGCTTCACTGAGCATGAGCGCGACGATGGCAACCTCGAGTGGCTGATCCGCAAGGACGGCTGCATGCACTGCGCCGACCCCGGCTGCCTCAAGGCCTGCCCGAGCCCTGGCGCGATCATCAAGCACGCCAACGGCATCGTCGACTTCAACCAGGACCACTGCATCGGCTGTGGCTACTGCATCACCGGCTGCCCGTTCAACATCCCGCGCATTTCGCAGAAAGACCACAAGGCCTACAAGTGCAGCCTGTGTTCCGACCGCGTGGCCGTGGGCCTGGAGCCGGCCTGCGTGAAGACCTGCCCGACCGGGGCCATCGTCTTCGGCAGCAAGGAGGAGATGAAGGTGCATGCCGACGAACGCATCGTCGACTTGAAGTCCCGTGGCTATGAGAACGCGGGTTTGTATGACCCGGACGGCGTGGGCGGCACCCACGTGATGTACGTGTTGCACCACGCCGACACCCCGCGCCTGTACGCCGGCCTGCCGGACCAGCCGGTGATCAGCCCGCTGGTGGGGCTGTGGAAGGGCATCAGCAAGCCGCTGGCGCTGCTGGCCATGGGCGCAGCGGTGCTGGCTGGGTTCTTCCACTATGTGCGGGTCGGCCCGCAGCGGGTGGAGGAGGATGAACACCCCGCGCCAACCGATGCCAGCGTGCACCAGGTGGACCCGGCGGTTCACGTCTACGACCCGGGCAAGCCCGGCGGGCAAGGGGAGCAGCGGCCATGAAAGACAACAAGCCCATCCTGCGCTACAACGCCAACGAGCGGACCAACCACTGGATCGTCGCGATCCTGTTCTTCATGGCCGGGCTGTCGGGGCTGGCGCTTTTCCACCCGGCGCTGTTCTGGCTGAGCCACCTGTTCGGCGGTGGGCCGTGGACACGCATCCTGCACCCGTTCCTGGGCGTGGCGATGTTCGTGTTCTTCCTCGGCCTGGTGGTGCGCTTCTGGCGCGCCAACTTCATCACCGCCAACGACCGCCTGTGGCTACGCCGTGTCGACCGGGTGATGCGCAACGAAGAAGAGGGCGTACCGCCGATTGGCAAGTACAACGCCGGGCAGAAGCTGCTGTTCTGGACCCTGCTGCTGTGCATGCTGGTGCTGCTGGTGAGTGGCGTGGTGATCTGGCGCGCCTACTTCAGCGAGTTCTTCGGCATCGGCGCCATTCGCCTGGCCAGCTTGCTGCACGCGCTGGCGGCCTTCGTGTTGGTGCTGAGCATCATCGTGCACATCTATGCGGGCATCTGGATCAAGGGCTCGGTCGGCGCCATGCTGCATGGCTGGGTCAGCCGCGCCTGGGCACGCAAGCACCATGAACTGTGGTACCGCGACGTGACCGGCGACAAGTCGCCGCCGCGTCACGGTGGAAAAGAAGGATGAACGCTTGAGCACGATACTCGAACCTGGGCAGATCGAAGCCTCGGCGGTGATGCCGCCTTTCCTGCACCTGCCGCCCGCCAACCTGTTCGAACTGCGCGCCGCGCGCCTGGAGCGGCTTGCCGAAGGCCATGCGCTGGGGGACTACCTGCGCCTGGTCGCCCAGCTTTGTCATCTTCAGCAGCGCCTGGTGGACCATCCACCCAGCGACCTACCGGTGGCCGAGGCGCGTCAACGCTTGTGCCTGAACCACGGGTTGCCACCCCTGGCGGCCGACAGCCTGGTGCGCGAAGGGGCCTGGCTGGTGTGGTTGCAGGCGTTGATAGACGAACTCCAGGCTCCAGCTTCAGGGCCCTTGGCCGAAGCGCTGCGAGCGTTGCGCGCGAGTGATGAAACCCAGCGCAAAGGCTGGGGCATCGCTTTGCTCGGTGGGCAGTACGATGCTGTGCCGCCGGCGCTGGTGCCGTTCATCGGTGCGGCGCTGCAAGCGGCTTGGTCCAGCTGGCTGCTGGCGCTACCGGCGACGGAGCTCAAGCCTGCGGGCAGCCTGGGCCAATGCCCTGCCTGCGGCTCGCCGGCCATGGCCGGGCTGGTGCGCAACCGCGGCAAGCACAACGGCCTGCGCTACCTGGCCTGCTCGTTGTGCGCTTGCGAGTGGCACGTGGTGCGGGTCAAGTGCGTGTACTGCGAGTCGAGCAAGGATTTGCGCTACACCAGCCTGGAAGACGACCGCCATGCGCCGGGCAAGGCGCCGCTGCGTGCCGAATGCTGTCCGGGGTGCAACACCTACCTCAAGCATTGCTACCTGGAGAACGACGCGGGCGGTGACGCGCTGGCCGATGATCTGGCCAGCCTGGCACTGGATATCCGCCTGGATGACGAAGGCTTCCAGCGCCTGGCGCCGAACCTGCTGCTGGCGCCGGGGTGACGGGCGGCGTCTACACTTCAATACCGAGTCGCCCTATTCGCGGGCAAGCCCGCTCCTACAGGCATTGCGCTTAACCCTGTAGGAGCGGGCTTGCCCGCGAATAGGCCATCACAGACACCGGATCAGTCGAAGGCCATACCGCATGTCTTCAAGCCTCCCCAGCCAAGCCCCACGCCTGCCCTCCATCGATACCCTGCTACGCCACCCCGCCGGCCTCTCGTTGATCGACCGCCATGGCCGCGATGCCGCCCTGGCTGCCTTGCGCCAGTTGCTCGACGACCTGCGCGAACCCGCTCGCCTGGGCCAACTGAGCGCCGCCGAACTGGCTGCCGAAGTGCTCCTGGGCCGCGCTGGCGAACGCCTGGCAAACCAGCAGAAAAGCCAGGTACGCCGCGTCTTCAACCTCACCGGCACCGTGCTGCACACCAACCTCGGCCGCGCCCTGCTGCCGGAAGAAGCCGTACAGGCAATGGAAACCGCCGCGCGCTACCCGCTCAACCTGGAGTTCGACCTGGCCACCGGCAAGCGCGGCGACCGCGACGACCTGATCGAAGGCCTGATTCGCGAGCTGACCGGCGCCGAGGCGGTTACCGTGGTCAACAACAATGCCGCTGCCGTATTGCTGGCGCTCAACAGCCTGGGCGCCCGCAAGGAGGGCGTCATCTCCAGGGGCGAACTGATCGAGATCGGCGGCGCCTTCCGCATTCCCGACATCATGGCCCGGGCGGGTGTACGCCTGCATGAGATCGGCACCACCAACCGCACTCATGCCCGTGACTACGAAGCGGCGATCAACCCGCGCACCGGCTTGCTGATGCGGGTGCATTGCAGCAACTACAGCATCCAGGGCTTCACCACCCAAGTGCCCACTGCCGAGCTTGCGCAGATCGCCCAGCGTCACGGCTTGCCGCTGCTCGAAGACCTGGGCAGCGGCAGCCTGCTCGACCTGACCCGCTGGGGCTTGCCCGCCGAGCCCACGGTGCGCCAGGCCCTGGCCGATGGCGCCGACATCGTCACTTTCAGTGGCGACAAGCTGCTCGGTGGCCCGCAGGCGGGCATTATCGTCGGGCGCAGAGAATTGATCGCCAAGATCAAGAAGAACCCACTCAAGCGTGCCCTGCGTGTCGACAAGATCACCCTGGCCGCCCTGGAGGCCGTGCTGGCGCTGTACCGAAACCCGGACCGCCTGGCCGAACGCCTGCCCAGCCTGCGGCTGCTCACCCGGCCCCAGGCCGATATCGCCGCCCAGGCCGAGCGCCTGGCGCCGGAGCTGGCAGCACGTCTGGGCGAGCAATGGGCCATTACGGTGGAGCAGGCCTTGGGCATGATCGGCAGCGGCAGCCAGCCGGTCGCACGCCTGCCCAGTGCTGCGCTGTGCCTGCGTCCGCTGGTGTCGAAAAAGCTGCTTGGGCGCAGCCTGCGGGTGCTGGAGCGCGCCCTTCGCGAGCTGCCTGTGCCGGTGCTGGGGCGGATCGACGACGATGCCCTGTGGCTCGACCTGCGCCAGCTGGACGACGAGCTCGGCTGGCTGGCGCAGCTGCCGGCCTTGCGACTAGGGCCGGTGCAGTGATCGTCGGCACCGCCGGGCATATCGACCATGGCAAGACCGCGCTGCTCCAGGCCCTGACCGGCCAGGCCGGTGACCAGCGCCAGGAAGAGCGTGCCCGGGGCATGACCATCGACCTCGGCTACCGCTACTCGGCCCTGGCCGAAGGTGCGCCGTTGACGGGCTTCATCGATGTGCCGGGGCACGAGCGTTTTATCCACAACATGCTCGCTGGCGCCCATGGCATCGACCTGGTGCTGCTGGTGGTGGCCGCCGACGATGGTGTGATGCCGCAGACCCGTGAACACCTGGCGATCATCGAGCTGCTGGGCATTCCCCAGGCCCTGGTGGCGATCAGCAAGTGCGACCGGGTAGAGGCTGGACGGGTGGCCGAGGTGCAGGCGCAGGTCGCGCAATTGTTAGCGCCGGGGCCTTATGCCGAGGCTCGGCAGTTTGCGCTATCCAGCGTTACCGGCGAGGGTGTCGATGAGCTGCGTAGCGCGTTGCTCGATGCGGCGGCGCAGGTACAGCAGCGCAGTGTGCGCGGCGGTTTTCGCCTGGCCATAGACCGGGCGTTCGCGGTACCTGGCGCCGGCGTGGTGGTGACCGGCACCGCGTTGGCTGGCCGGGTTACGGCAGGCGACACCTTGCTGCTGGGCAAGGCCGGCAAGCCGGTGCGCGTACGTGGGCTGCATGCGCAGAACCAGCCTGCACTGGTGGCGCAGGCCGGGCAGCGGGTGGCGCTGAACATCAGTGCCGAACGGCTGGCTGTCGAGCAGGTGCGCCGTGGCGACTGGCTGCTGCCGGCGTGGCTGCACGCGCCGAGCACGCGGGTGGATATCGAACTGATGTTGTTGCCTGGCGAGATGCGGGCGTTCGAGCACTACAGCGCTGTCCATGTGCACCTGGGGACCCAGGATGTCACCGCCAGGGTCGCGCTGCTGGAGGGCGAGACGCTCGGCGCGGGCCAGCGCATGTTCGCCCAGCTGCTGCTCAATGCCCCTTTGCAGGCGGTGCATGGCGACCGCCTGGTGCTGCGCGACCAGCGTGCCCAGCGAACGCTCGGGGGCGGCCGGGTGCTCGACCCCTTCGCGCCCAGTCGCCAGCGTCGTAGCGACACCCGCCTGAACCAGTTGCAGGTGCTGCGCAAGGCTACAAGCCTGGAGCATGCCCTGCCGGCCTTGCTCGAAACCGCCCCGGCCGGACTCGACCCGCAACGCCTGGAGCGCCAGTTCAACCGCCTGCGGGAAAGCTGGCAGTTGCCAGAGGAGGTGCAGGTCATCGCCACGCGCCAGGGGCAGTTGCTGTTCGCCAGTGCGCAATGGCAGGCGCTGAAGACCCAGGTACTGGAGCAACTGGCGTTGTTCCACACCCAGGAGCCCGACCAGCTCGGCCCGGACCGCGACCGCCTGCGCAGGTTTTGTGCCTTGGCATTGGAGCGCCCGGCGTTCGTCAGCCTGCTGGATGAAATCATCGGCGAAGGGGCGATCGCCAGCAGCGGCCCCTGGCTGCATCTGCCCGATCACAAGGTGCAACTGAGCGAAGCCGACGCTGCGCTTTGGGCGCGTTTGCAACCCCGCTTGCTCGAAGGCGCGTTCGACCCGCCCTGGGTGCGCACCCTGGCCAGCGAAGAGCAGGTGGAGGAAAGCGAAGTGCGCCTGTTGCTGCGCAAGCTGGCGCGTCTGGGCGTGCTGCACCAGGTGGTGCGCGACCTGTTCTACCCTGAGCAGACGATCCAGCGCATGGCCGCGTTGCTGTTGCAGCAATCAGCCGCTACCCCGATAGTGCAGGTGGCTGCGTTTCGCGATATGTTGGGCATCGGTCGCAAGCGCAGTGTGCAGATACTGGAATACTTCGACCGCCTCGGCCTCACCCGCAGGGTGGCCGACCAGCGTCACATTCGCGCCGACAGCGCGCTGGCCCAGCAGCAGGCCAGTCCCTGAGTTCAAGGAAGGCAATCGCGCCCGGTGGCGCGGCCGGGCTTCAAACCCGGTTGGGGACGGCAGCCGTTCCCGGGCAGGTTCGACTCCCGCTGCCTTCCGCCAATTTCGTTGTGACCCTTCAAATGCATTCGCGGGAAAGCCCGCTTCTACAGGTATTGCGCCGGCCTGTAGGAGCGGGCTTGCCCGCGAATGCGTACTAACTGGCGAAACGCTAGGCGCGCTCACCACACAGGTCCAGCGCGAACCAATGCTCCGCCACCTGCACCTCGAGCCCCGCACCCAGCAGCGCAAACAGCTTGCCCAGCGCCGCCTCGCGGGTCATACCGCCGGCGCTGACCAGCCCGGTATCGCGCAGCTTGCTGCCCGCGGCATAGGTGTCGAACACCACCGAGCCTTCCGGGCACTGGCTGATCGCAACGATCATCACCCCACGCAGACGCGCCTCATGCAGCACATCGAGCAGGGCCTGGTCGTCCGATGGGCCGGTACCGCTGCCATAGCACTCCAGTACCAGACCCTGCACGCCAGTGCTCAGCAGCCCGCGTACATGCCCCGCACCCAGGCCCGGGAACACCGGCAACACCGCCAGGTCGACCGGCTGGCGTGGCTGGCGGTAATCGAGGTGGGCGGGAATCGTGCTGGCGTGCTCGCCTTCGCGGTGGCGAGCCGGGGCGGTGAAGGCGTCGAAGGCCTCGCTGCGCAGCTTCGAGGTGCGGCAGCCATGCAGCAGTTGGCCATTGAAATACAGCTGCACACCCGCTTGCAGGCCGCTTTCGAACAGCGCCAGGGCACCACAGAGGTTGTCCCAGGCATCGCTGCCCGGGGCACCGGCCGGCAACATGGAACCGGTCAGCAGCACCGGCACCGGCAAGCCCAGCAGCAGGAACGATAGTGCCGCCGCGCTGTAGGCCAGGGTGTCGGTGCCGTGTAGTACCAGCACGCCGTCATGGCCGTCACGCTCCACCGCTTCGACGATGGCATCGCGCATGGCCAGCCAGTTGGCTTGCTGCATGTTGGCGCTGTCGAGCAAGGGGTTCAGTTCACGCAAGGTCCATTGCAGTTTCGGCGCCTCGGGGCGCTGGGCCAGGTGTTCACGCATCCGTGCGTCGAAGCCGCCAGCCGGCGCCAGGCCCGAAGGGGTCTCAAGCATGCCGATGGTGCCGCCGGTATAGAGGACGAGAAGGTTCTGCACTGCACCCATGGGAAGGTTCCGTTGCGAAGAGCGAGGAGGGGGCAGCCGCCCGCGAGCGGGGCGGCTGGACGGGGCAGGGTATCAGCGCTGCTGCTGGAGTTCGCCAGTCATTTTGTCAGCGGCTGTTTCAGCTTGAACAGGGGTCGGCCAGGCGGCGCGGTCCAGGTCCAGGTCGGCGAACTTGCTGGCGTCGAACACCGGCTGCTTGATGCCGGCCTTGCGCTGCTGGTCGTAGTCGCGCATCACCCGCAGGCCGATGTTGAACAGCAGGGCCAGGGCGATCAGGTTGACGAACGCCAGGCACGTCATGGTGATGTCGGCGAAGGCGAACACAGTCGACAGGTCTTGCATCGAGCCCCACACCACCAGGGCCAGTACCAGGCCACGGAAGGTCATCAGCACCGCGCGGTTGCGGGTCATGAATTGCAGGCTGTTCTCGCCCAGGTAGTAGTTGTAGAGGATGCAGGTGAAGACGAACAGCGACAGTGCGACGCTGACGAACACGCGGCCCCAGTCACCGACCACGGCAGCCAGCGAGTTCTGGGTCAGGACGATGCCGTCACCTTCGAAGCCCGGGGTGTAGAAGCCCGACAACAGAATCAGCAGCGCAGTGCAGGTGCAGATCACGAAGGTGTCGAGGAACACGCTGAAGGCCTGGACCACGCCTTGCGCGCCCGGGTGCTTCACCGCCGCCACGGCGGCTACGTTCGGCGCACTGCCCAGGCCCGCTTCGTTGGCGAACACGCCCCGCTTCACGCCCATGACGATGGCGCTGCCGAGCAGGCCGGCGAAGGCTGGGTCGAGGCCGAAGGCGCTCTTGAAGATGGTCTCCAGCATGGCCGGCACGTGGTCGATCTGGGTGCCGATCACGTACAGGGTCACGCCGATGTAGGCCAGGGTCTTGACCGGTACCAGCAGGTCGGACACCGCCGCGATGCGCTTGATGCCGCCAATGAAGGTAATGGCCAGCAGCACGGCCAGGACGATACCGGTGTGTTTCGGGTCGAAGGCGAAGGCGTTCTGCAGCGAGTGGGTCACGGTGTACGACTGCAGGCCGATGAAGGCGAAGCCGTAGGTGACCAGCAGCAGGATCGAGAACACGATCGCCATGCTTTTCAGCTTCAGGCCGTGCTGGATGTAGTACGCCGGGCCGCCGCGGTACAGGCCATCGCCATCGGCGCGCTTGTACACCTGCGCCAGGGTGCATTCGAAGAAGCTGCTGGACATGCCCACCAGTGCGGTGACCCACATCCAGAACACCGCACCTGGGCCGCCGAGGGTCACGGCAATGCCGACACCGGCGATGTTACCGGCGCCAACCCGGCCTGCCAGGCTCAGCATCAGGGCCTGGAACGAGCTCAGCTGGCCCGCCTGGCCGCGAAGGGATTCCTTGAAAACGCCGAACATGTGGCCGAAATGGCGGAACTGGACGAAGCGCGAGCGGATGGTGAAGTAACCGCCGAGTCCGACGATCAGCACGATGAGCAGTTTTCCGGAAAGGAAATCGTTGAGGGCTTCGAGCATTGGAAAATGACCTCGATTCTTATTCTTCGCGTGGAATGACCAGCGGTAATACAGGCGTACCGCTGCCGTTTGCGCGCATGGTTGGCCATGACACCAATAGTTACAATTTCGCGCCTTGCTCTATTTTGGTGCGACTTGATGCTAGAATTGCGTCACCCGCATCATCCGGAACGCTTTTTCATGGCCGATCATTTCGCCGCCAACCTCAAGCTCGCTTGCAGTCACTACCGCTCTATCTCGGAGGTTTGCCGGCAGCTGTCGATCAACCGTGCGCAGTTCAACCGCTACTTGAACGGCCAGAGTCGGCCGACGACCTATAACCTCAAGCGCATCGGCGACTTCTTCGGGGTCGAGGATTTCGAGCTGGTTGCACCACCGGAACAGTTCGCCCGTCTGATTGGCGCGCGCAACCCGACAGCGCTGGCCAACACCCAGGACGACCCGATCAGCGAACTGTTCAAGCCCCTGCATGCACAGGCCGGCAACCTGTCGCGCTACTGCGGGTACTACTTCGAATACTCCAACTGCATGTCGGTGCCGGGGTCGATCCTGGTGTCGCTGGTGCACCTGTGGGAAGAACGCGGCAGCTTCCTGTTCGAGCGCCAGGAACGCCAGGAGCGCAGCACCGCCACCAGCCAGAACGGTGAAGTGCGTTGCCGCTACCTGGGCGCGGCGTTCCAGTTGCAGGACCGGGTGTTCCTGATCGACTACGAGTCGCTGACCTTCAATGAGATGAGCCAGACCATCCTCATCCCCAGCTTCAAGAGCTGCATCAGCCGCCTGAACGGCCTGAAGACCGGCGTTTCCAGCGGCGACCGGCGCAACCCGGCCTGCACCCGGGTGGTGTGGGAATACCTGGGCGAGGAAATCAACCGCATCAACGCCTACCGCCAGGTCAAGCTGTACCGCCCGGATGACCCGCGTATCGATGATGACGTGCGCGAACGCCTGAGCGTCGGGCCGCTGAGCAACGGTCTGTTCGAGATCGAATAGCCACCGGGCACCGCTCAGCGCTGCTCAAGAATGAACCCCGCCACTGTCTCGGCCACCAAGTCCGCCACTTCCGGTGCATCGCGCAGGTGCGCGGCAATGCCGTGGTCGCAGTCGGTCAGCATCAGGCATTCCACATGCGGCGCGGGCACCGAGCGCAGCAGCGCATGGGTGACCTCCTCGGGAATTGGGCTGTAGCGCTGCACGCCCGCCAGCCAGCGGGTACCTGCCGATGTGCCCGCTCCTTGGCCGTAGGCCTTGGAGTTCAGCCCGTCGTATTCACCGACCACCAGCAGCACGCGCCCCGGGAACTGACGCAGGAAGTCATAACTGTCGCACTCGAGGAAACCGTAGGGCTTGCGGATCGCGTGGGTGAAGGCCGGGCCGAAGGGTTGGTCGTGGGCGGCATCGGGGTATACCGCCGGGCAGATCAGCACCAGTGTGTCTACCGCAGGCAACTGCGCCGCCAGCTTCAGGGCAATGGCGCCCCCCAGGCTGTGGCCGACCAGGGTGGTGCAGCGCGAGGCGACATGTTGATGAAAGCGCAGGGCCTCCTCGCGGTTGATGGCCAGCGTTGCAGCTGGCGCACCGGGTTCGCTGGCCAGGCTGTGCCCCGACAGGTTGGCGCAGAGCGAGCCGATGCCGTGCTGCTGCAAGCGGTAGAGCAAGGGGTTGAGGCGGGTGAAGTCGGAGCGCGCACCACCGACCACGAACAGCGGAGGAGCTCGTTCGATATCCGGAACCAGCAGCCGAGCCTGTTGCTGGTAGCCATAGAACTGCTCGGTGACGAAGCGTTCGGTGCCCGGGGCTGGCTCGTCGTACTGCCAGGTGCTGCGCTGGGGAGTGGTGCTCGCGAAGTCCATTGCGCCTCTGTGCAAAAAGCCATTTCAGGGCCGGGGCCAGGTCATCACCCCGCCTGACGAGGATAGCGACAGTGCCTCGGCGTTGCACGCGACATCGCGCCAACTCCCCAGGTTGGACTTCCCTGGGCGGAAACCGCAAAATGGCTTTTTTCCTTCAATTGATCTGAGCGGACCTGCTGACTCTATGCGTATGCGCCTGATGCTGTTGGGTGGTGGCAATGCCCTCGGGCAAGCGCTGATTCGTCTTGGGGCCGAGGAAGACATTGCGTTCCTGGCACCACGCCCGCCGGAAAACGGCTGGGATGCGGCGAGCCTTACGGTGCTGCTCGACGAACACCGGCCCGATGCCCTGGTCAACCTGGCTTATTACTTCGACTGGTTCCAGGCCGAGTCGGTCAGCGATTCGCGCCTGGCCCAGCAAGAGCGCGCGGTCGAACGGCTCGCCGAATTGTGCCAGCACCACCAGATCACGCTCGTGCAACCCTCCAGCTACCGGGTGTTCGACGGCTCGCGGGCGACGGCCTACAGCGAGAAGGACGAGCCGGTGCCGCTCGGCCAGCGTGGCCAGGCGCTGTGGCGCATCGAACAGAGCGTGCGCGCCACCTGCCCGCACCATGTGCTGCTGCGTTTCGGCTGGTTGCTCGATGAAAGCATCGACGGTGCGCTCGGGCGCTTCCTGACCCGCGCCGAGCAGCCCCACGAGCTGCTGCTGGCCGACGATCGGCGTGGCAACCCGACGCCGGTGGACGACGCTGCGCGGGTGATCCTCTCGGTGCTCAAGCAGCTCGACTGCACGGCGCCGCTGTGGGGCACCTACCACTACGCTGGCAACGAGGCCACTACGCTGCTGGCGCTGGGGCAGGCGATCCTGTCCGAGGCCGCCCAGTGGCACAAGCTGGCCGTGCAGGCCCCCACGGCCCAGGCCCACGCTGCGCGCCCGGATGCCAGCGAAGAGCCGCAGCACGCGGTGCTGGCCTGCAAGAAAATCCTTCATACCTTCGGTATCAAGCCGCGCGCCTGGCGTGCCGGCTTGCCACCCCTACTGGATCGGTTCTACCGCCATGGCTGATGCTCCCATCCTGATTACCGGCGGCGCCGGCTTCATTGGTTCCCACCTGTGCGATGCGTTACTCGACAAAGGCTACGCGGTGCGCGTGCTCGATGACCTCTCCACCGGCAAGCGCAGCAACCTGCGCCTCGACCACCCGGGCTTGGAATTGATCGAAGGCGATGTCGCCGACGCGGCGCTGGTCGCCCGCGCCGTCGAGGGTTGTGCGGCGGTGGTGCACCTGGCGGCGGTCGCCTCGGTGCAGGCTTCGGTCGAGGACCCGGTGAAGACCCACCAGAGCAACTTCATCGGCACCCTCAATGTGTGCGAGGCCATGCGCCTGAAAGGAGTGCGCCGGGTGCTGTACGCCTCCAGCGCGGCGGTGTACGGCAACAATGGCGAAGGCCATTCGATTACCGAGGACACGCCCAAGGCACCGCTGACCCCCTATGCGTCCGACAAGCTGGCCAGCGAGCATTACCTGGACTTCTACCGCCGCCAGCATGGCCTGGAGCCGGTAGTGTTTCGCTTCTTCAACATCTTTGGCCCACGCCAGGACCCCTCCTCGCCGTACTCCGGGGTGATCAGCATCTTCTGCGAGCGTGCTACCCAGGGCGTGCCGATCACGCTGTTCGGCGATGGCGAGCAGACCCGCGACTTCATCTATGTCGGCGACCTGGTCAAGGTGATGGTGCAGGCACTGGAATTGACGCAGGTGGAGGAAGGGGCGGTGAACATCGGCCTGAACCAGGCCACTTCGCTGAACCAGTTGCTGGCGGCGCTGGGCAAGGTGGTCGGCAGCCTGCCAGCGGTCAGCCATGGGCCGGCGCGTTCGGGCGATATCCGTCATTCGCGGGCGGACAACACGCGCCTGCTGGCACGTTTCGACTTCCCCGAGCCGACCACGATGGTCGAGGGGCTGGCGAAGTTGCTGGGCAAGGCCTGATTTTCAGGTGTGCTTACACAAAAAGACCGCCGCTCGTGAGAGCGGCGGTTTTTTTGTAGCCGTGGGCTGAAACCCTTAGAACTTGTAGCCGATTCCGACCATGTAGACCCATGGGTCCACATCCACGTCGACCTTGGTCTTGCCCACGCCCAGGGCGGTCGGGCCGTTGATGGTGGCCTTGGTGTCGATGTCCATGTACCAGACCGCGGCGTTCACCAGCAGGTTGTCGGTGATCATGTAGTCCATGCCCAACTGGCCGGCGAAGCCGATCGAGTCCTGCACCTTCATGTTGCTGAAGCCTTGCTGCTTGCGGTTGCCGGTCAGGTCTTCGTCGAAGAACAGGGTGTAGTTGATGCCGACGCCGGCGTAGGGCTGGAACTTCGAGCCGGCCTCCAGCGGGTAGTACTGCAGCGACAGGGTCGGTGGCAGTTGCTTGACGTCCGCCAGCTTGCCATCAAGGCCGGCGCCCAGGCCCTTCACGCCTACTTCGTGCTTGAACGGCGTGGCGGCGAGCAGCTCGATACCAACGTGGTCGGTGAGCATGTAGGCGAAGGTCAGGCCCAGCTGGGTGTCGCTGGTCAGGGTGGCCTTGGTGCCCGAGGCCTTGGCGCCGTCGAGCCGCAGGTCGCCGCTGTTTTCGTTCGGCGCGGTGGTGATGGCGCCGGAGCGAACGATGAAGTCACCCGCCTTGTGGGCGTGGGCGACAGGGGCTGCCAGCGCAAGGGCAATGAGTGAGGCGCTGAGCAAGGTCTTGTTCATGGAAGCTCCCAAAGGACGTGTGTAAGTGAGTAGTCCAATGGTACGCAACCGTTTAAACGGAAGGTTTGACCCAGCTCAAGCCACGGGGGTGAAAGCATTGATCTGGCTCAAGAAAACGCCCGTCGCCTACTGCAGCTCATAGGCGTAGATTTTCTCGGCTTCCATCTGGTAGCCGGCATCCGCCAGCTCGCTGCGGGTGGCCTTGACCTGCATGCGGCCTTCGATCCAGTAGGGCTGGTAGAGGTCTTCGACGCGCACGCCCATCTCGCTGACGATGTGCACGATCTGGTTCGGCGGCGGTGGTGGCACGTGGATGCAGGCGCCGTAGTAAGGCACCAGCAGGAACTCGGTGGTGCGGCCTTCCTCGCTGACCTCCAGCGGCACGATGTAGCCGGGCAGCTTGACCTGCTGCCCGTCCAGCGCCTTGACCACCGGGGCATCGAGCGCTGGCTGGTGCGCGGCCGGGGCGGACTCGGCGGCCAGGGCGTCACTCAGCGAGCTGCCCATCTGCGACAGGTTGTGCAGCGGCGTCAGCTGCGGCGGGATCACCGGCGCGCCTTCGGGAATCAGCGCTGGCCAATCCAGCTCGCGAGGTTCATCTGCCCAGGCCGGGATGATCAGCACCAGCAGGAGCAACAGGAGGATCTGCAGCGCCCTCTGCGAGGGCGCGGTGGTGTTTTCAAGCTGGCTGAACATGGACACGTCTCAAAGGTGGATCGACAGGCCGTCGGCCAGTGACTGTCGGTAGGCGCGCCACGCTGGCACGCTGCCCATCAGCAGTGCTGCGCCGAGGATAACAGCCAGCAGCGTCCATTCGTGCGCGCTGGGCAGCGCCAGTGGCAGGTATAGCCCATAGTTGGCCTGCACATACCCCTGGGCCAGGGCGATACCGGCATACAGCAAGCCCAGGCCGGCAACGATACCGCTGACCGCCAGCGCCAGGGCCTCGAGCACCAGGAGCCCGGCGATATGCCAGGGACGCGCGCCGACCGACCGCAAAATGGCCATTTCCCGGCGGCGTTCGTTGAGGCTGGTGAGAATCGCCGTGAGCATGCCGATCAACCCGGTCAGCACCACGAACAGCGACACCACGAACAGCGCCTGTTCCGCCGTGCCCATCAGGCTCCACAGCTCTTGCAGGGCCACCCCCGGCAGAATCGCCAGCAGCGGCTCGCCGCGGTACTCGTTGATTTCCCGTTGCAGGCTGAAGGTGGCGATCTTGCTGTTCAAACCGAGCAGAACGGCGGTGATGGCGCTTGGTTGCAGGTCCATGCCACGTGCCTGGTCGGCGCTGATGCGCCCCGCGCCGCGGGCGGGCACGCCATTGTGCCAGTCGACATGGATCGCCTCCATGCCGGCCAGACTGATGTGCAAGGTGCGGTCCACCGGGGTGCCGGTGCGTTGCAGCACGCCGACCACGGTGAAGGGCTTGTCGTCGTGCTTGACCAGGCTGATGGCCGCCACGCCATGGGCCAGCACCAGGGTGTCGCCGAGCTTGTAGTGCAGCGCCTCGGCCACTTCGGCGCCGAGCACCACTTCGAACGGGTCGTCGGCGAAGGGGCGACCCTGGCTCAGTTGCAGGTTCTGTCGGCGGCCGTACTGGTAGTGGCTGAAGTAGTCGCCGGTGGTTCCCATCACCCGGTAGCCGCGGTGCGAGTCGCCCAGGGAAATGGGAATGGCCCATTTCACCCGACGGTCTTGGGCGTAATGCTGATAGCTGTCCCAGCGGATGTTGTTGGTGGCGTTGCCGATGCGGAACACCGAGTACAGCAACAGGTTCACCGAGCCCGAGCGCGCACCGACGATCAGGTCGGTGCCACTGAGGGTGCTGGCGAAGCTGGTGCGGGCTTCGGTGCGTACCCGCTCGACCGCCAGCAGCAGGCACACCGACAAGGCGATGGCAAAGGCGGTGAGAAAGGCCGTGAAACGGCGGTTGGCCAGGCTGGCCAAGGCAAGGCGGAGCAGGTACATCAGGCCTCCCGGGGCTTGGCGGCGCGGTTGAGCTCGGCCAGGGACAGGTGACGGTCGAACAGCGGCGCCAGGCTTTGGTCGTGGCTGACGAACAGCAGGCTGGAACCGGCGGCGCGGCATTCATCGAACAATAGGCGGATGAACGCCTCGCGGGTGTCGGCATCGAGCGCTGAAGTGGGCTCGTCGGCAATCACCAGTTCCGGCTGGCCGATCAGTGCGCGGGCGGCGGCGACGCGCTGCTGCTGGCCGATCGACAGGCTGCCTGCGCGCCGCGCGAGCATTGCCGGATCGTCCAGGCCCAGGTGGGCGAGCAGCTGCGCGGCGCCCTGGTCGATGCTGCCGTGGCGCTGCACGGCGCGTTGGGCGCGGGTTTTCGAGAAGCGGCAGGGCAGCTCGACGTTTTCCCGCACGCTGAGAAAGGGCAGCAGGTTGAACTGCTGGAAGATATAGCCGGTGTGGTCGACCCGGAAGCGGTCGCGAGCACCCTGGCCGAGCTGGGCCAGGTCTTGGCCCAGCAGGCGGATGCTGCCCTGGCCTGGGCGGTTCACCCCGCCCAGCAGGCCGAGCAGGGTGGTCTTGCCGCTGCCGCTGGGGCCCTTGAGGAACAACGCTTCGCCCGCTTCCAGGCGGAATGCGGGAATGTCCAGAAGCGGCGCCTGGCCCGGCCAGGCGAACGCCAGGTCATTGAGCTCGATCAGCGGCTGGCTCATCTCAGAAACCGACCACGGCCTTGGCCGGTGTGGTTTCCAGGCCTTTCTGGCCATTCGGGCCGATCAGCTGGACGTTGATCTTCTGGGTTTGCGGGAAAGCCTTGAACAGCGGCGTCAGGTCGACTTGAGTGAGCTTGCCGGGCGTGGCGCAGGCCAGCTGGTAATGGGCGTGGATTTCGCTGTGGCCATGTTCATGCTCGTGATCGTGGCCATGCTCGTCGTCGCCATCGTCGTCCTTGGCCGAAGGTTGGTCGCCGAACAGCGGGCTTTCCAGCTCCTGGTTTTCCTCTTGGCAGCCTGCTGCAGCGGCCAGGCCGAACAACTTCAGGGGTTCTTCCAATTGCTTGCGGGCGGCAGCGACCTTGGCTTTGTCGGCATCGCTGGTGGCCGCGTGCTCGAAGCCCACCAGGTTCATCGCCGGGCTGTCCAGTTCCAGCTCCAGGGTATTGCCATCGAGCACCACGTTCAGGCGCGCGACGCCGTGCTCATGGGCACCCAGGGTGCCGTGATCGTGGTCATGGTCGTGATCACTGTGGGCCTGGGCAGCGGCCAGGGGCAACAGGGCGAAGGGCAGGGCGAGGAGCAGGCGGCGCATGGACGACTCCGAAGCGGGGATGGAAAGAATTCGCAATGTTATAACAACTTTTCCAAAGGGTGCCAGCCTGCCTGGTGTAGGTTTCATGTTCATGGGAGCATGGCGCATTGGCCCGGACTTTAGGAAACCATCGTGAGAATTCGCGGACAGATCGGCGCTTGGCCGGTAGACCTGACTATTGAATTGGCCCCTGAAGAGTGGGCGCAACTCGGTCGTAGGCTAGACAGCGTACCGGCTGAGGCGGTGGTGCCGACACCGGCTGCCAGTACCACGCCGCGCCAGGACGATGGCCAGTGGGCAGCGGCACGAGACGTGCTGCGCAAGGCGGGCCAGCTCAGTGGGCCGCAGTTGCTGGAGCAGTTGGAAGGGATTGCTGGAAACGTCGCGGCAGGCAAGCGACTGTTGGTGCGCTTGCGCCATAGCAGCGAGGTGAAGGTGCAAAGCGGGGCGGATGCCCCGGTGTATCACTGGGTAGGCGAGTGAGCCGAGGGCCGCGTTGCGGCCCCCAAAGGTCTTAGAACATCGCCGCCGACAGCTTGCGGCGGTACACGCTCACCAGCGGGTGGTCGCTGCCCAGCAGTTCGAATACCTGCAACAGGGCCTTCTGCGGCAGGCCATTCTCATAGCCGCGGTTACGCTGGAACAGCTTGAGCAGCCCATCCAGCGCCGGCTCGTACTGCTGGCGGGCCAGTTGCTGGATGCTCAGCTGGTAGGCGGCCTCGTCATCCTGCGGGTTCTGCGCCAGGCGGCTCTTCAGCTCGGCGGCATCCGGCAGGCTGGCGGCCTGGCGCAGGAAGGTCAGTTGCGCCTTGGCGCCGGCCAGGGCGGCCTTGTGCTCGTCGGTCTTGACCGCGTCCAGCACCACCTGCGCCTCATCCAGCTCGCCACGCTCAGCCAGGCAGCGCGCGTAGTAGATCAACGCCTCGGCATTGCTGTTGTCTTCGCCCAGCAATGCCTTGAGCACAGCCTCGGCCTCACTGAAGCGGCTTTCGGCGAACAGCACCTTGGCCTGTTCCAGGGGCGATGCGGTGGGGGCGGCAGGCATCTGTACATGGGGTTCGAGCATGGCGCGGATCGCCGACTCAGGCTGGGCGCCGGCAAAGCCATCGACCGGCTGGCCATCCTTGAACAGCACCACGGTCGGCAAGCTGCGGATGCCGAACTGGGCGACGATCTGCTGCTCCACGTCGCAGTTGATCTTGGCCAGCAGCAGCTCACCCTGGTAACCCTCGGCGATCTTCGCCAGCAGCGGCATCAGCGCCTTGCACGGCGCGCACCACTCGGCCCAGAAGTCGACCAGCACCGGCTTGTGGAAGGAGTTCTCGATCACCAGTTGCTGGAAGTTGGCGTCGGTGGCGTCGAAGATGAACGGCGTGGCTTGGCTCATGGTGACTCTCGCAAATCTTTGAATGACATCACTATAAAGGCTCGCGGCTGGCGTGGTACAGGCTGACCCGGCGGAATTCGTGCGGTTCGGCCAGGTCCGGCAGGGTCAGGGCCTCGAGTACGCCCAGGGGGCGGTACAGCGGGTGGTCGAAGTCGCGTACCCGCGAGTCGGCCACCAGTGCCTGGCGGCCACGGCTGAGGAACTGGTCGAGCAGCGGCAGGTTGGCGCGGTCGTAGAGCACATCGGCCACCAGCACCAGGTCGAAGCGGTCGGCCTCGGCGAAGAAGTCCTCGCTGTAGCCTAGCGTCACGCCGTTGAGCGCCGCGTTGGCGCGGCAGGCGTCGAGGGCCAGTGGGTCGAGGTCGCAGGCCACCACTTCCAGGGCCCCGGCATGGGCGGCGGCAATGCCGGCGATGCCGGAACCTGCGCCGAAGTCCAGCACACGCTTGCCGCGCACCCACTCGGGGTGCTCGGCCAGGAAACGTGCCATGGCCAGGCCGCTGGCCCAGCAGAAGCTCCAGTAGGGCGGGTCTTCGAGAATGCGCCGGGTTTCGTCGGGGCTGAAGGCGCGGTCCATGTTCTGCGCGTCCACCAGCCATAGCTTCAGCGCGCAGCCAGGCAGCTCGCTGGCCACCAGGCGCGCCTCGCCAATCAGCCCGCTCAGGGCCTGTTGCAGTTGCTGCGGCGCCATTCAGGGCGCCTTTTCGAAGCGCAACGGGCCGATGGCCTGGGTTTCGGCCTGGGCGACGAGCCGCGGCGGCAAGTGCAGGATCAGCTGCCCCGACTGGCTGGCGCGACCGCGCAGCTCAACGCGAGCCCCGGCAGGGAAGGCCTCGGGGTTGAAGCGCAGGTGGTAGGGCAGGGCCTGGCCGGTGCCGGTGAAGGTCTCGCTGGCCAGCAGGCGCTGGGGGCGGCCACGCTCGTCGATCACCAGCAGGGCCAGCTCGACCTTGGCGCCGGGTGGAACCTCCAGCAGGGTGCCAGTCAGTTCGCGCTGGTACGCCGGCAGTGGGCCGGGCGTTTCCGGCGGCTTGACCACGGCCTTGGCCGGTGCCGGCGGCGGGGCCTGCTCGGGCTTGGGTCGGTCGCTGCCACAGGCGGCCAGCAGGGCGGCCAGGCTCAGTACGACGAGCGCTCGATGATGCATGGGGTAATCCTTCACGGGCAGATTTCTCAGGATGGTAACCCCTTTGGCTTGTCTTGCCAGTGGGATGCGCTACCATGGCGATCCCTTTTTTTGTTGCCTGCCACCATGCACTGTCCCTTTTGCGGTGCCAACGACACCAAGGTCATCGACTCACGTCTGGTCGCCGAAGGCGAGCAGGTGCGTCGCCGTCGTGAATGCGTCGCCTGCGGCGAGCGTTTCACCACCTTCGAAACCGCCGAACTGGTGCTGCCACGCTTGATCAAGCAGGACGGCACCCGCCAGCCCTTCGATGAAGACAAGCTGCGTGCCGGCATGCAGCGCGCGCTGGAGAAACGCCCGGTGAGCGTCGAGCGCCTGGAAGCGGCGCTGGCGTACATCAAGCACAAGCTGCGTGCTACCGGCGAGCGTGAGGTCAAGTCGCTGGTGGTGGGCGAGCTGGTGATGGCCGAGCTGCGCAAGCTCGATGAAGTCGCCTACATTCGTTTCGCCTCGGTTTACCGGCGTTTCCAGGCGCTGGACGAGTTCCGCGAGGAAATCGACCGCCTGGCCCGCGAGCCGGCCAAAGAATGAGCCAGGCCGCCACCCTCGACGCCTATTACATGGCGCGCGCCCTGGAGCTGGCCCGCAAGGGCCTCTACAGCACCCACCCCAACCCCCGGGTAGGCTGCGTGATCGTGCGCGATGGCCAGGTGGTGGGCGAAGGCTGGCATGCGCGTGCCGGCGAGCCCCACGCCGAGGTGCATGCCCTGCGCCAGGCCGGCGAGCTGGCCCGAGGCGCCACGGCCTACGTGACCCTCGAACCGTGCAGCCACCATGGCCGCACGCCGCCGTGCGCCGAGGCGCTGGTCAAGGCCGGGGTGGCGCGGGTGGTCGCAGCCATGCAGGACCCGAACCCGCAAGTGGCCGGCAATGGCCTGCGGCGCCTGGCCGAGGCAGGCATCGAGGTTGCCAGCGGTGTGCTGGAAGCCGAAGCCCGTGCCCTCAACCCAGGCTTTCTCAAGCGCATGGAGCATGGCCTGCCCTATGTACGCGCCAAGCTGGCCATGAGCCTGGACGGGCGTACCGCCATGGCCAGCGGCGAGAGCCAATGGATCACCGGGCCCGCCGCGCGGGCTGCGGTCCAGCGCCTGCGGGCGCGCTCCAG
Organism: Pseudomonas sp. NPDC089554; assembly: GCF_050280645.1. Taxonomy (NCBI): domain Bacteria; kingdom Pseudomonadati; phylum Pseudomonadota; class Gammaproteobacteria; order Pseudomonadales; family Pseudomonadaceae; genus Pseudomonas; species Pseudomonas sp. NPDC089554. The sequence continues at coordinate 29,774 of NZ_JBNNVR010000017.1, read as the reverse complement.
CGTGGTGCTGACCAGCGCCCAGAGCGTGCTGGCCGACAACGCGCGCATGACCGTGCGCGGCGCCGAGCTGGGCCTGGATGACGCGCTCACTGCCCTGGCGCTGTCGCGCCCGCCACTGCGCGTGCTGGTCGACGGGCGCCTGCGCCTGCCGCTGGACGCTCCGTTCTTCCAGGCCGGCCCGGCGCTGGTAGTTACCGCTCAGGCACACGACCCGCGTTATACCGAGGCAGGCCACGAATTGCTGAGCCTGCCGGGCAACGACGGCCGGGTCGACCTGCCGGCACTGTTGCAGGCTCTGGCCGCGCGCGGGGTCAACGAAATATTGCTGGAGGCCGGCGCCGGCCTGGCCGGCGCCTTCGCCCAGTTGGGCCTGGTCGACGAATACCAGCTGTTCGTCGCCGGCACCTTCCTCGGCTCCCAGGCGCGGCCGCTGCTGGACTGGCCCCTGGCGAAGATGAGCGAGGCGCCGCGCTTGAAGATCACCGGCATGCGCGCGGTTGGCGATGACTGGCAAGTCACGGCCATCCCCTTGCCCGCGGTCGGCGTATAATGCCTGGCTGCCCCCGCGCAGCCCGTATTTGAGGAGCACCCCATGTTCACCGGCATCATCGAATCCATCGGCACCATCCGCAGCCTCACGCCCAAGGGCGGTGACGTGCGCGTCTACGTCGAGACCGGCAAGCTCGACCTGGGCGACGTCAAGCTCGGCGACAGCATCGCCGTCAACGGCGTCTGCCTGACTGCCGTGGAGCTGCCGGGCGACGGTTTCTGGGCCGACGTCAGCGTCGAAACGCTCAAGCGCACCGCCATGGTCGACCTCAAGAGCGGCAGCCGGGTCAACCTGGAAAAAGCCCTGACCCCCACCACCCGCCTGGGCGGCCACCTGGTCAGCGGCCACGTCGATGGCGTCGGCGAAATCGTCTCGCGCAGCGATAACGCCCGCGCCATCCAGTTCCGCGTGCGCGCACCGAAGGAGCTGGCCAAGTACATTGCCCACAAGGGCTCGATCACCGTCGATGGCACCAGCCTGACGGTCAACGAGGTCGATGGTGCCGAGTTCGAACTGACCATCGTCCCGCACACCCTGTCCGAAACCATCATGGCCGACTACCGCGCAGGGCGTCGGGTGAACCTTGAGGTCGACCTGCTGGCCCGTTACCTGGAGCGCCTGCTGCTGGGCGACAAGGCCGCGGAGTCGAGCAAAGGCAGTGGCATTACCGAAAGCTTCCTGGCCGCCAACGGCTTCTTGAAATCCTGATTGAGAAGGGGGTGCCGAGTGGCGCTCAACAGCATCGAAGAACTGGTCGAAGACATCCGCCAGGGCAAAATGGTCATCCTCATGGACGACGAAGACCGTGAGAACGAAGGCGACATCATCATGGCAGCCGAATGCTGCCTGCCCGAGCACATCAACTTCATGGCCAAGCACGCCCGCGGCCTGATCTGCATGCCGATGACCCGCGAGCGTTGCGAAACGCTGAAGCTGCCGCTGATGGCGCCGCGCAACGGCTCGGGCTTCGGCACCAAGTTCACTGTGTCGATCGAGGCCGCCGAAGGCGTTACCACCGGCATCTCCGCCGCCGACCGCGCTCGCACTGTGCAGGCTGCGGCCGCCAAGGACGCCAAGGCCGAGGATATCGTCAGCCCCGGTCATATCTTCCCGCTGATGGCCCAGCCCGGCGGCACCCTGGCCCGCGCCGGGCACACCGAGGCCGCCTGCGACCTGGCGCGCATGGCCGGTTTCGAGCCGAGCGGGGTGATCTGCGAGGTGATGAACGACGACGGCACCATGTCGCGCCGTGCCGAACTGGAAGTGTTCGCCGCCGAGCACAACCTGAAGATCGGCACCATCGCCGACCTGATCCACTACCGCATGATCCACGAGCGCACCGTGCAGCGCGTGTCCGAGCAGCCGCTGGACAGCGAGCTGGGCCAGTTCAACCTGGTCACCTTCCGCGACTCGGTGGAAGGCGACGTGCACATGGCCCTGACCCTGGGCAAGATCTGCGCCGAAGAGCCAACCCTGGTGCGGGTGCACAACATGGACCCGCTGCGCGACCTGCTGATGGTCAAGCAGCCGGGCCGCTGGAGCCTGCGCGCGGCGATGAGCGCCGTGGCCGAGGCTGGCAGCGGCGTGGTGCTGCTGCTGGGCCACCCGCTGGACGGCGACGTGTTGCTGGCGCATATCCGCGAAAGCGCGGGCGAGGTGCACACCAAGGCGCCATCCACCTACAGCACCGTCGGTGCCGGCTCGCAGATCCTGCGTGACCTGGGCGTGCGCAAGATGCGCCTGATGAGCTCGCCGATGAAGTTCAACGCGATATCCGGATTCGATCTGGAAGTTGTAGAATACGTGCCCTCCGAGTGACACAGGCGCTGCCCCAAGCCCTGGCGCTCGTGTCCAAACCCTCCTGTAGGCCGCCTAGCGCGGCCTCGCTCTTTAAGATGAGAACTCCGGAATGACCCTGAAGACCATCGAAGGTACCTTCATCGCCCCCAAAGGTCGCTATGCTTTGGTGGTTGGCCGCTTCAACAGCTTCGTCGTCGAAAGCCTGGTGAGCGGTGCCGTTGATGCCCTGGTACGCCACGGTGTCAGCGAAAGCGACATCACTATCATTCGTGCCCCGGGCGCCTTCGAGATCCCGCTGGTGGCACAGAAGGTCGCCCAGCAAGGTAACTACAGCGCGATCATCGCCCTGGGTGCGGTGATCCGTGGCGGTACCCCGCACTTCGAATACGTTGCGGGCGAGTGCACCAAGGGCCTGGCCCAGGTGTCCATGGAGTTCGGCGTTCCGGTCGCCTTCGGCGTACTGACTGTCGACTCGATCGAGCAAGCCATCGAGCGTTCCGGCACCAAGGCCGGTAACAAGGGCGCCGAAGCGGCCCTGTCCGCCCTGGAAATGGTCAGCCTGCTGGCGCAGTTGGAGGCCAAGTGATTAGCGACGACAGCGATCGTTTCAACCCGCGCGATCCACAACCGGCCGATGCCGGCAAGCCATCGAAGAGCGCCAAGCGTCGCGAAGCCCGCAAGCTCGCGACCCAGGCCCTGTACCAGTGGCACATGGCACAGCACTCGCTGAACGAGATCGAAGCGCAGTTCCGGGTCGATAACGATTTCTCCGATGTCGACGGCGCCTATTTCCGCGAAATCCTCCATGGGGTTCCGGCCATCAAGGGCGAGATCGACAGCGCCCTCAAGCCGTGCCTGGACCTAGCCCTCGACGAGCTCGACCCGGTCGAGCTGGCGGTGCTGCGCCTGTCCACCTGGGAGTTCATCAAGCGTGTTGACGTCCCGTACCGCGTGGTGATCAACGAAGGCGTGGAACTGGCCAAGGTGTTCGGCGCCACCGACGGGCACAAGTTCGTCAACGGAGTGCTGGACAAGCTCGCGCCGAACCTGCGTGAAGCGGAAGTCAAGGCGAACAAGCGCTGATTCCGGCGCTTCCCGGCCATGGGTGAGTTCGAGCTGATCCGCCATTACTTCGCCGCCGCGCCTTGTGCGCAGGGCGGCGAGGGCGTGGCGCTGGGTATCGGCGATGACTGTGCCCTGCTGGAGTTGCCAGCAGGCCAGCAACTGGCGATCTCCACCGATACCTTGGTGGCTGGCGTGCATTTCCCCGCAGTCTGCGAGCCGGCCTTGCTCGGCCAGCGCTCGCTGGCCGTGGCCGCCAGCGACCTGGCGGCGATGGGCGCAGAGCCAGTCGGCTTCACCCTGGCGCTGACCTTGCCCGAGGTCAGCGCCGCTTGGCTCAAGGCCTACGCCGAAGGCTTGGAACGCATGGCCAGCCAGTGCCGCCTCAGCCTGATCGGCGGCGACACCACCCGTGGCCCCCTGAGTATCACCGTCACCGTGTTCGGTCGTGTGCCGAGCGGTCAGGCCCTGCGCCGCAGCGGCGCTCGCCCGGGCGATGCGCTGTGCGTCGGTGGCTACCTGGGTGATGCCGCCGGTGCCCTGGCGTTGGTGCTGGGCGAGCGCCAGGCTCCTTCGGAACTGGCCGAGCCGCTGCTGGCCCACTACTGGTCGCCGCCTCCGCAGTTCGCCCTGGGCCTAGCCCTGCGCGGGCGCGCCACGGCGGCGCTGGATATCTCCGACGGCCTGCTGGCCGACTGCGGGCATATCGCCAAGGCCTCGGGCGTGGCGCTGGAGGTGAACCTGGCCCAGGTGCCGGTGTCTCCTGCCTTGCAGGCCTTCCTGGGACGGGACGCGGCGTTGCAGGCGGCCCTGAGCGGAGGCGATGACTACGTGCTGGCCTTCACCCTGGCACCCGAATACCTTTCATGCCTGGCGCAACTGCCCGGCGCGCAGGTCATTGGCCGTGTGCGCGAAGGGCAGGGCGTAACGCTGCTCGACGCCCAAGGCCAGGACATCACCCCGCAGCAGCGGGGCTATCAACATTTTAGGGAGACACCGTGACCGACCACCCCAACCAGGTGCCTGCGGAGTTCGTTCCGCCTTCGGTCTGGCGCAACCCCTGGCACTTCATCGCCTTCGGCTTCGGTTCCGGCACCCTGCCCAAGGCGCCGGGTACCTGGGGCTCGCTGGTGGCGCTGCCGTTCATCCCGCTGTGGCAGATGTTGCCGGACTGGGGCTACTGGCTGCTGCTGGGCATCACCATGCTGTTTGGCTTCTGGCTGTGCGGCAAGGTGGCGAACGACTTGCGCGTGCACGATCATGAAGGCATCGTCTGGGACGAAATGGTCGGGATGTGGATCACCCTGTGGCTGGTGCCGGAAGGCTGGCATTGGCTGCTGGCGGGGTTCCTGATGTTCCGCTTCTTCGACATCCTCAAGCCGTGGCCGATCCGCTGGATCGACCGTCATGTGCATGGCGGCGTGGGGATCATGCTCGACGATATCCTGGCCGGCGTGTTCGCCTGGCTGGGCATGCAGGTTCTGGTCTGGTTGTTCGTCTGATACAGGGAGTGTGTCGATGGCCATGAGGTCTGTGCTGCTCGCGTTGCTGCTGTTCTCGCCTTGGTTGAGCGCAGCCGAGGCCAATGGCGTACCGAAGCAGGTGCGCCTGGTCAGCGAACAGTGGTTGGATTACACCAACGACGATGGCACTGGCCTGGCCTGGGATGTGCTGCGCAAGGTATTCGAGCCTGCCGGGGTCAAGGTACTCACCCACAGCGCGCCCTACAGCCGCGCGGTGGGCTTGGTCAAGCGCGGCGAGGCCGATGCCTGGGTGGGCTCGTACAAGGATGAGAACGACGACAACCTCTACCCACGCTGGCATTTCGATATGGACCACATCTATGCCCTGGGCCTGGCCAGCAAACCGGCGCCTACCCAGGCGACACTGGGCACGTGGCGCCTGGCTTGGGTGCGTGGCTACGACTACCAGAACTACCTGCCCGGCATCCAGGGTAATTTCCGCGAAATCCAGCGCCGCGAAGGCATCCTGCCGATGCTCGAGTACGATCGGGTCGATTTCTACATCGACGCCCTCACCGAAATCGATTCCGTGCTGGAGCAGGCCCGCGAGCCTGGGCATTTTCGTCGCACCCACATCGCCGAGTTGCCGCTGTACCTGGCATTCACCGACAGCGAGCAGGGCCAAGCCCTGCGCGAGCTGTTCGATGCACGCATGGAGCAACTGGTGCGCAGCGGTGAGCTGAAGCCGATTTTCGAGCGCTGGAAGCAGCCGTACCCGTTTGCCGCCGATAGCCAGCCGCGTTGATCCAAACGCTTCGCAACACAGGCGCACAGCCTATGCATCGAACATTTCGATCTTAAGCCGCGATATTCAGCCTGCGCATGCCGGATGGGCTGCTGATACAATCGCGAAATATGAAATTTCCTACTTACTAGGAGCACAACGTGCCCGTCGTCTTTGTTGCCGCTTCGAAACTGCCAACGCCTTTCGCGACATTCACCATGCACGGCTTCCTCGACGAAGCCACTGGCCGTGAGCACGTGGTGCTCAGCCTGGGTGAGTTCGACGATGGCGCGCCAGTGCTCGGGCGTCTGCACTCCGAGTGCCTGACGGGCGATGCCTTGTTCAGCCAGCGTTGCGACTGTGGTTCGCAACTGGAAGCTGCTCTGCAGGCCATCGCCCGTGAAGGCCGCGGTGTGCTGCTGTACCTGCGTCAAGAGGGCCGGGGCATCGGCCTGCTGAACAAGATCCGCGCCTATGAGCTGCAAGATGGCGGCGCCGACACCGTCGAGGCCAACGAGCGCCTGGGCTTTGCCGCCGACCAGCGCGACTACGCCATGTGCCTGCCGATGCTCGAGCACCTGGGCGTGAAGTCGCTGCGCCTGATGACCAACAACCCACGCAAGGTCAAAGCCCTGACCAGCATGGGCATTGCCGTGGCCGAGCGCGTGCCGCTGCACACCGGGCATAACCCGCACAACCGCCTGTACCTGGCGACCAAGGCCGGCAAGCTCGGCCATATGATGGGCAACGAGCACCAGGGCGAGGTGCCACAGGCGTGACCCGCAGCCAGGTGAAGTGGCGGCTGACCCTGGCCTGGTGGCAGTACCTGGCGGTCGGCCTGTTGCCGCTGCTGGTGATGGCCTGGGCCTTTGGCGGTGGCGCGGCGCTGATGCCGGTGCTGGCCTTGCCGTTGTTCCTGGGCGGCGCGGCCACCATGTTCCTCAGCCTGCCGCGCTTCGGCGCCTACAAGCGGGCCTTGATCGCCACCTCCAAGGCGCTGGGCTCGGCCGACGAGCCCGCCGCCTGGATCGAACTGGCCCGGGTGCGGCGCATGGCCATGTTCTTCGCTTGCTTCCCAGCCTGGGTTGTCGCCTTGTCGGTACTGGTCGGCCTGGAGGCGGTGGCGCAGATTCTCCTGGCGCTTTCCACCCTGGTGCTGCTGTACCTCTACCGCATTCCGCGCCAGTTGGGCTGATGCGCGCCCTGCTGGCCGGCCTTTGCCTGTTCACCCTGAGTGCCTTGGGCGACGAAAAGCTGCGGGTGGTGAGCCTGGCGCCTTCGATGACCGAGATTGTGCTGGAGCTGGGCGCAGATGACCTGCTGGTGGGCCTGGTAGATAGCGGCGAACGGCCAGCCAAACTGGCCGATGTCCCTTCCGTGGGCCATTACGGGCAGTTGGAGATGGAGCGCCTGCTGGCCCTCAAGCCTGACCTGTTGCTGCTGTGGCCCGGCAGCGTGCCCCCGGCCCAGCGCGACCAGCTGCGCCGCCTGGGCATCGACACCTTCAGCAGCGAACCCCACGACCTGAACCAGTTGATCGAGCAGATCGAGGCCATCGCGGTGCGCCTGGGGCGTGCCGACCGCGGTCATGCCTATGCCGACGCGCTGCACCAGCGCCTGGCTGCACTGCGTGAACGCTATCGGCGCGAGACGCCGCTGCGGGTGTTCTACCAGGTATGGGACAAGCCGCTGTATACCCTTGGCGGCAAGCAGGTCGTCAGCGATGCCCTGGCCGTGTGTGGCGCGCGCAATATCTTCGACGACCTGCCCCAGCCCGCGCCGCAGGTCAGCGTCGAATCGGTGCTGGTGCGCGACCCCGAAGTGATCGTGGCGGGCGACCCGGCGCAGCTGGCGAGCTGGAAGGCCTGGCCGAATCTGAGCGCAGTGGCCGGCGAGCGCCTGCTGGTATTGCCTGACAACGGCCTGGAGCGCCCCAGCGGGCAGATGATCGACGCCACCGCCCAGCTGTGCGCCTTGCTTGACGCTACAGGGTCGGCGTCCAGGTAACGCTCAGCAGCCAGGTGCGGCCGGCTTCGCGGTAGCTGTAGTCGGTGCCGTCATAGTTGTACAGGGCGCGGCTGTAGGCTTTGTCCAGCAGGTTATCCAGCTTGGCTTCGAGCTTCACTTCGTCGCTTGCCATGAAGCTGCCGCGCAGGCCGAGCAGGGCATAGCCGCCTAGCTGATTGCGGTTGGCCTCGTCGTCATAGCTGCTGCTCACTGCCTGCCAACTGCCACCCACGCTGAAACGCTCGAACTGGCGGTCCAGGTCCAGGCTCAGGGTGCGCTTGGCGCGGCGAGCCAGGGTGTGGCCGCTGTCGCGGTCGCGTGGGTCGATCAGCGCCAGGCCCAGCTGGCTGCGCCAATCGCCCCAGTTCTGGTTCAAGGCCAGTTCGAAGCCGTTGATGCGCGCCGAGGCTACGTTTCGGGGGATGGAGCCCGCGCCGAAGATGATCGCGTCACGCAGGTCGGTGCGGTACAGCGAGGCTTCCAGGCGGCTGTCGGCGCTCAGCTGGCTGCGCCATTGCAGCTCGTAGCTCTTGGAGCGCTCGGGGTCCAGGTCGGGGTTGCTGAACTGTGGGTAGTACAGGTCGTTGAAGGTTGGTGCGCGGAAGCCTTCGCTGTAGGACAGCAGCAGGTCGTTTGCGGTGTTCATCGGCAAGGTCAGGCTGGCGCTCCAGGTGGTCTGGCCGCCGAATTGCTGGTTCTGGTCGCGGCGCACGCCCAGTTCGGTAGAGAAACGCTCGTCGCTGTAGCGGTGCTGGAGGAACGCTGCGCGGTTGTAGCGGCTGTCTTCGTCGAACGCGGTACTGCCGTGCACCCGGTCCTGGTACCAGTTGGCGCCCAGCAGCAGGGTGTTGCGCGCACCCAGGGCCAGGTCGTTCTGCCAGGTGACCTGGTCGCGGTAGGTGTTGAACACGCTGCCATCGTCGCTGAGCTTGTCGCGCTTCTTGTCGCGGTTTTCGCTGTGGCCCAGTTCCAGGCGTGAATGCCAGGCGTCGGTCAGCTGGGCATCCAGGTAGGTGCCGAGGCTGCTGACGGTGAAGTCGGTATAGGGTTTCTGGCCGAAGCTTTCGAAGCTGACCGGGTCGAAGCGGCCGAAGGGGTTGTCGTATTCGCTGCGGCCACGGCTGTCCAGCAGGTTCAGGCCGGCCTCGAAACGTTCGTCGAAGGTATGGCTCAGGCTCAGGTTGAACGACTTGTTGCGGTAGGCGTCATGGTCGCTGTCGCTGGCGAATGACATGCCGGTGGAGTCGATGCCGGCGGTTTCATCCAGGCTGGCGCCGAGGTTGAAGCGGGTGCTTTGGTCGCCACCCGACAGGCCCAGGCTGCGTTGGAAAGTACCCTCGCTGCCTGCCGCCAGGCGCAGCCTGGGTTGCAGGCCGGGGCCATCTGCGCGGCGAGTGAAGATCTGGATCACCCCGCCGATGGCATCGCTGCCGTACACCGCCGAGCGTGAGCCGCGCAGGACTTCCACGCGTTCGATCTGGTCGACATTCAGGAACTGCAAGCCGCTGTCGCCGGAGGTGGCGTTGGCGATACGCACGCCATCGACCAGCACCAGGCTCTGCGCGGCCTTTGTGCCGCGGATGAAGATGCCCGGCAGGCTGCCACGGCCACCGGTCGGCGCTACCTGCACGCCGGGCACGCGGCTAAGCAGGTCGGTGACGCTGGTGGGTTGCAGGCGGTCGATGTCATTGCGGGTGAACACAGTGTTGGCGGCGCTGGTGGTGGCGCGGGGCTCGACCTGGCGGTTGGCGGTCACCTGGGTGTCGGGGAGCTTCAGGGCATCGTCGCGGGTGGCGGCCAGCAGGGGGGCGGGGAGGCAGAGCAGGGTGACGAGGGTAGGCAGCTTCATTGGCTGTTCCATAGCAATCGCGGGACAAGCCCGCTCCCACAGGATCTGAACCGCTGTGAAGAGCGGTGCGGTACCTGTGGGAGCGAGTTTGCCCCGCGATGGGCCGCTTGGCGGCCCGGGTTGTTTACAGGCCCAGCTTGGCCATCCTGGCCTTCACCGAGCTTTCGATACCGGCAGCGTCCAGCCCGCATTCGGCGAGCATCTGCGCAGGCTTGGCGTGTTCCACGTAGATATCCGGCAGCCCCAGGTGCAGCAGCGGCATGACCACCGCCTCGCGCGCCAGGTACTCGCTCACTGCGGCACCGGCGCCACCCATGATGGCGTTCTCTTCGAGCGTCACCAGCAATTCATGGTTGGCAGCCAGTTCCAGCACCAGGGCTTCATCCAGCGGCTTGACGAAGCGCATGTCGACCACGGTGGCATCGAGCGTCTCGGCGACTTTCAGTGCTTCGGCCAGTTGCACGCCGAACACCAGCAAGGCGACCTTGCTGCCCTGGCGGCGAACCACGCCCTTGCCGATTTCCAGCGGCTCCAGGCTGCTGTCGATCGGCGCATTGGGGCCGGTGCCACGGGGGTAGCGCACCGCAGCAGGGCCTTTGTACAGGTGGCCGGTGCTGAGCATCTTGCGCAGTTCGTTTTCGTCGCTCGGGGTCATCACCAGCATGCCGGGGATGCAGCGCAGGTACGAGAGATCGAAGCTGCCCGCGTGGGTCGGGCCGTCCTCGCCGACCAGGCCGGCGCGGTCGATGGCGAACAGCACGTCGAGGTCCTGTACGGCCACGTCGTGAATCAGTTGGTCGTAGGCACGCTGCAGGAAGGTCGAGTAGATCGCCACCACCGGCTTGGTGCCTTCGCAGGCCATGCCGGCGGCGAAGGTGACCGCGTGTTGCTCGGCGATGGCCACATCGAAGTAGCGCTCAGGGTAGCGCTCGCTGAAGTCCACCAGGTCCGAGCCTTCCTTCATCGCCGGGGTGATGCCCACCAGGCGCTTGTCGGCGGCGGCCATGTCGCACAGCCATTGGCCGAACACCGCGGAGTACTTCGGCCCGCTGGCTTTCTTCGGCGCGGCGGGTTTGTCGGCGGGTTCGAGCTTGGTGATGGCGTGGTAGCCGATCGGGTCGACCTCGGCCGGGGCGAAGCCCTTGCCCTTCTTGGTCACCACGTGCAGGAATTGCGGGCCCTTGAGGTCACGCATGTTGCGCAAGGTGGCGATCAGGGTGGGCAGGTCGTGGCCGTCGATCGGGCCGATGTAGTTCCAGCCCAGCTCCTCGAACAGCGTGCCGGGCACCAGCATGCCCTTGGCGTATTCCTCGGTGCGACGGGCGATTTCCCAGGCACCGGGCAGGCGCGACAGTACCTTCTTGCTGCCCTCGCGCATGCTGGCGTAGGTGCGGCTGGAGAGGATCTTGGCCAGGTAGTTGGACAACCCGCCGACGTTGCGCGAAATCGACATGTCGTTGTCGTTGAGGATCACCAGCATGTCGGCGGCGACTTCCTGGGCGTGGTTCAACGCCTCGAAAGCCATGCCGGCGGTGAGCGCGCCGTCACCGATCACCGCGATCGACTTGCGCGCCTCGTTCTGCAGGCGGGCGGCGATGGCCATGCCCAGCGCAGCGCTGATCGAGGTACTGGAATGACCGACGCCAAAGGTGTCGTACTCGCTTTCGCTGCGTCGTGGGAAGGCGGCGATGCCGTCCTTCTGGCGCAGGCTGAGCATGCGCTGGCGCCGGCCGGTGAGGATCTTGTGCGGGTAGGCCTGGTGGCCGACGTCCCACACCAGACGGTCGTCCGGTGTGTCGAAGACGTAGTGCAGGGCGATGGTCAGCTCGATGACGCCCAGGCCTGCACCGAAATGCCCGCCTGTCTGGCCGACGGTATAGAGCAGCTCCTGGCGCAATTCGTCGGCCAGGGCTTCCAGGTCGGCTTCAGCCAGCCGGCGCAGGCCAGCGGGCGTGTCGGCGCGGTCCAGCAGCGGCGTGACCGGGCGTTCGCGGGGGATCTCTTGAAACGTCGTGGGCATCAGGCGAGTCGTTATAGGTTTGAAGACGCGGCAGTTTACCCCATTGTAGGAAAAGCTGCCCATTCAGACGGGAGTGGTTTACCCCAGTGGGCGTAACGGCCTTGGTCGATTTTAGTGGCGGCGTTCGACGATGTAGCGCGCCAGCGCCCGCAGGGGCTCGGCGTTGTCGCCAAAGGCCTGCAGTGCGCCCAGCGCCTGGTCGCGCAGCTCGATGGCATAGGCCTTGGCAGCGTCCAGGCCGAGCAACGCCGGGTAGGTCGGTTTGTCACGGGCGATGTCGGCGCCTTGGCGCTTGCCCAGGGTGGCGGTATCGCTTTCCACGTCGAGGATGTCGTCCTGCACCTGGAAGGCCAGGCCGATGGCCCGGGCATAGGTGGCCAGTGCGTCCAGCTGCGCGGGTTCGGCGCGGCCACTGGCCAGGGCGCCAAGCTGCACGCTGGCCTCGATCAGTGCGCCGGTCTTGTGCCGGTGCATGTACTCCAGGGCCTTCTGGTCGAGCTTCACGCCCACCGAGCCCAGGTCGATGGCCTGGCCACCGACCATGCCGGCGGGGCCGGCGGCCTTGGCCAGGGCCTGCACCATGGCCAGGCGGATGGTGTCGGGCAATGGGCTCAGGCCCGCGTCGAGCAAGGCGCTGAAGGCCAGGCTTTGCAGGCCGTCGCCGGCCAGGATCGCGCAGGCTTCGTCGAAGGCCTTGTGGGTGGTTGGCAGGCCGCGGCGCAGGTCGTCGTCGTCCATGGCCGGCAGGTCGTCGTGCACCAGCGAATAGGCGTGGATCAACTCCACTGCGCAGGCGGCGCCGTTGGCCTGCTCCGGTGCTGCGCCCAAGGCTTCGCAGGCCGCGTAGGCGAGCAGCGGGCGCACGCGCTTGCCGCCGTTCATCACGCTGTAGCGCATGGCGGCGTAGAGCCGCGCGAGTTCTTCGGACGGGGCTTTGAACAGCGGTTCGAGCGCGGCATCGACACGGGCCTGGCAGGTTGCCTGGTAGCTGGCGATCATGCCTGTGGCTCCGCGTCGAACGGCTGGGCAGCCTGTTCGCCGTCACGCTCCAGCAGAATCTGCACCTTCTGCTCGGCCTGGGCCAGGGCGCCCTGGCATTCGCGGGTCAGGGCGATGCCCTGCTCGAACGCGGCCAGCGAGTCTTCCAGCGACAATTCGCCGTTCTCCAGGCGTTCGACCAGTGCTTGCAGGTCGGCGAGGGATTGTTCGAAATCGATGGAGGTTTTCTTGCGGGCCATGGCGACTGTCTCGGTGGCGTTTTTAACGGCGCGACACTAGCAGAGCAGGGCGGGGGGAGCAAATAAAGGGGCCGCGCTGCGACCCCTCGGTGCATCAGGCGGTGGCCGCTTCGCGCACCTGCAAGGTGGCGCGGTAGCGTGCCAGTTCCTCGATGGTCAGTATTGGCAGGTTGTATTGCCGTGCGTACACTGCCACCTGCTCGCCACGGGCCATGCTGCCGTCGGGGTTCATCAGCTCGCACAGCACCGCCGCCGGCCGCAGCCCAGCCAGGCGCGCCAGGTCCACCGAGCCTTCGGTATGTCCGCGGCGGGCCAGCACGCCGCCGTTGCGTGCACGCAGCGGGAACACGTGGCCGGGGCTTACGATATGCCGCTGTTGCGCCGTGGAGCGCAGCGCGGCCTGGATGGTGGTGATGCGGTCCTGGGCCGAAACACCGGTGCTGACCCCTTCGGCCGCCTCGATGCTGACGGTGAAGCCGGTGCCATGGCGGGCCTGGTTGTGCTGCACCATCGGCGCCAGTTGCAAGGCGTCGACGGTGTCTTCGTCCAGGCACAGGCAGACGATGCCGCTACAGTCGCGGATCATCATGGCCATGGTGTGCAGTGAGAGGTTTTCGGCGGCGGCGACGATATCGGCTTCGTCCTCGCGGTCGTCGTCGTCGAGCAGCAGTACCGGACGCCCGGCCTGGAAGGCGGCGATGGCAGCGGCGACATTGGGGAATGGCGTGGTGGACATGAAACGCTCCTCGTGAATGATCGATGAACGTCTCGGGGCGAACAAAATGCGCGCGCAGGGGCGCCCGATGGCCCCTGCATTACGCCTTCTTTCATCCGGACTATGACCGTCGGCCCTGGAATCTCACCAGGTCTGCTGACCCCCAACAAGGTTGGGGCGCTCGCGGGCTCATCTTTCGATTTACCGCCGGTGGGGACTTTCACCCCGCCCTGAAGACCGGGCAAGCATACCCCAGCAGGCCACCTCCCAGGCAAGCGGACGGTCTACGACCTTCGGCGGTATTGCCCAGTTGTTTGCCCGGCAGGTGGCTCAGCGACGGTAGCCGTTCAACCACAGCAGCGCTGCCGCCGCCCGCTCCTGGTCGGCCATGGCGAGTGCCTCGCGGTACAGGGCCTGGCGTACCGCGCACAAGGTCTGGCGATCACGCTGGCGCAGATGCTCATAAGCGTGCGGCAGCCGCTGCTCGACTTGCTTGAACAGCCCATCAAGGTCGGCGCGCAGGGTGCGGGGCGCAGGCGGGTCATCCGCGCGTAGCGGCAGGCTGGCTTCGAGCACGTGTGCCTGGGCCGCTCGCCGGTCGGCCGCGACCGGCGCTGGCACGCGCTCGCGTGTGTCCTGGCCAGTGATGTAGGCCCAGCAGGCATCCCCGCCAACCTGCTCCAGTGCATCGAGGTAGCCGAGTTCGCTTCGCCAGAAGTCCATGGCCACCGCTCCCGGGGCTTGGCGCATGGCGCGGGTGACCAGGTTGTCCTGGCGTCGCATGTTGCGGGTATTGAAGTCGCTGAAGCGCTTGGCCTGGCCCAGCGCCTCGGAAATCTCGCGTTTCAACGCTGCGAATGCCTCGGGGGTCTTTTGCTCCATCACGCGATAGGCCAGGAAACCGCGCAGGTAGGCGTCGAACTGTTCAGGCTCGCGCAGCGCCGCCAGGCGGCGGTCGGTGAAGTCGGCCGGGTCGGCAAGGCCGGTGATGATGCGCTCGCGGCGCAAGGTGTCGATGTCCGGGAACCACATCGACGCAGGCGGGGTATCGAGCACCCGTGTGATGAAGTCGTTACTCAGGCCATTGCCCTGCATCGTCTCGCGGTAGTACTCCATGAGCACCTGCGGCTGGGCGCCGGTGCCATACAGCGCGCCCGAGTGGTAGCCCAGGCGTCCATCGGGGCCTAGCCAGCGCGCCTTGCCTGCCTGGAATAGCAGCGTGCAGGCACTCAGGCATTCGCCGTCGGTGTAGGTGGCCAGCCCTTTTTGCTGGATCAACTTGGCGATGCGCTGTGCTTCGAGCAGCAGGCCACCGTCACTGTCGAGTTGTACCTGGGTCACCGCAGGGTGCGCGTCCAACAGCTTTTGCACCGCGTCAGCGCTGCCCAACGACAAACCGCCGGCGATACCGAGTTCATTCGGCGCCAGCAGGGCGATGCGGTGCGAGGGAATCTGCTGGGGTGCATGCCATACCTGCCAAACGGACTTGAGCAGCGTATAGCCATCCTCTTCGATCAGCAGATAAAGGCTGTAGGAGGCATTGAGCAGCGTCAGCCCACACACGATGTGCCCCCATGGCATACGCCCCGGCGCTCGATAGCGTCGCGCCGAGCGCCAGACACCCACACACTGCCAGGTCGTCATCACCACCATGCCAACCAGCAGTACGGCACTGACTGCCAGCAGCGTGGTTGCACTGGGCAGGTAGGCGAGCACCAATGCCTCTGTTCCGAGCGTCGGTAGCCATAGCAGGCTCAGCAATATGCAGTTGACCCAGAACGCGCGGGCCAGCGAAAGCTCGCCGCGCCAGTGCCGCATGAAGTAAGACGCACGCGGCTGGGCAGCAGGCGTGTCGAGGGTACGGTCCATGTCGCTACAACATCCTTCGATAGGGTGATGGCAAATTGCTGCGCACCCTAGCGGAGGTGGGAGGTTCCGGCAAGCCTCGTGCGGGTGGTTCGGGTGCGGCCCTGAACAACGGGCTCCAGCCGGTCAGGCCTTTGTGTGGAACGCGAAGGCAGCCAGGTCGCTGGGCACGCGCCCCGTCCAGCGCTTGAACGAGCGACGGAAATTGGTGGTGTCGTTGAAGCCTAGCTGCTGCGCCACTTCATCGTTGTTGTAGCCCTTGACCTGATAGAGGTACAGCGCCAGTTCGCGGCGTGCCAGATCGAGCTGTTCCTGGAAATTGGTGCCGTGCTTGCTCAGCTTGCGCTTGAGCGTGGCAGGGCTGGTGCCGAAGGCGTTGGCGACGCGCTCCAGGCTCAGCGGCTGACGGATATGCGCGCTGAGATGCGCTTGCAGCTCATCGAGCAGGCTGCCCTGCCAACCCCAGGCCTGCAGCTGTTCGTTGCAGGCCTGGCGGGCCACCCGTGCGCCGGTCGTGCCACCGCTCGCCCAGGGGCGCAGCACATATTCACGGGGCAGGCTCATGACCGTAGAGGGCTGATCGAAGCTCAGCACGTCGCCCAGGTGCACCCAGTATTGCTCGACGTACTCAGGTTCGGCGTAGGCGAACTGGAAGCGCCACGGCAGGCGCTCGTTCTGCTGGCGGCGAGCCAGGGCGACCACGGCGGTCATGCTGGCTTCGAGCAGGAACTGCAAGCGTTCGGCGCCGCCGCAACTGTCGCGCCAATACAGGTGCAGGTAGCGGTCGTCCAGGTGCAGCACGGGCGTGAGCAACGGCGATAACAGGGCGCGGTAAGTGGCGAGATCCTCCAGGGCCTGCAGCAGGTGGTCGGCTTTTTCCAGCAGGTGGCTGGCGGCGCCGTAGTGCCCCGGCCACAGGCGTTGGCCGAACAGGAAACTGGTGTCCGGTGCATCCATCAGCCGCTGGGCGTTGCCGATCAGGCGAAGGAACTGGTTGGGGCTGATGCGCGCCTGGCCGGTGACGATGTCGTCGTAGAACAGTTCGCAGCCGCGCAGTTGATGATGGGTGTCGATGCCCCGCGAGCGCGCCAGGTCGATCAGCTCGGCGGGCAAGTGGTGAGCGGGGATGAAGCGGTGGTCGCATTCATAGCCCATGGCGGTCACGCACTACGCGCCAGGCGCGGTTTGGCAGCGGCCAGCGCCTGGTTGAGGCGCTTGAGCAACTGCGCTTCGTCATCGTCCAGGGCCATCACGGCCACGGCGGTGGCGCGCAGGTGCAGGCGCTCGCCGTGGCGCTGGCTGCGATGGGCCAGGGTGGCAATGCTCTGGCGCAACTCGCCGGCCATGCTTTGTGCCTGTTGCTCGCCGGTATTGGGCAGCACGGCGACGAAACGGTCGCCGGCCAGGCGGCAGAGCATGTCCTGTTGGCGCAGGTTGAGCAGCAGCAGTTGGGCGACGGCCTGCAACACCTGGTCGCCCTCTTCCTGGCCGTAGCGTTGGTTGATCAGGCTGAATTCGTCCAGGTCCAAGGCCACCAGCGACAGCGGCTGCTGCTCGGCCTGGGCCTGCACCAGGGCCTGCTGCAGGTGCTGGCGCAGGTATTGCGCGCCAGACAGCGGGGTTAGCTTGTCGAACAGGCGGTGGTCGCGCAGCAGTTGCTCGCGCTTGCGCATCTGCTCACTGATGGCCCGTTGTTCCTGTTGCAGGTGGTACATGCCCAAGGTCAGCAGCAGCATGCCCACCGGCATGGGGGCGGTTTCCAGCCAGTTGTCCCAGATTGCCTCGGCGGGCAAGCGGATGAACTCATCGAGGACATCCATCCACATCGAGAAGGCGGTAAAGCAAAGGCCCAGCGACAGCAGGCGGGTGACGCGCCCGGCCGGGCGGCCACGCAGCAGCATCACCAGCCAGCCGCAGAGGATCAGGCAGGTGCCGCCCTCGCCGACCACGTCCATCCAGTTGATCTCGTCCCAGCGTTTGATGTTGCCGGCAGCCAGGTAGATCAACAGCCCGGCGTTGGCGGCCAGCAGCAGGCCGGCCAGCGTCATGCCGTGCAGTTTGAGCAACGACTTCATGGGGTTCTCCTCGCAGGGGAGCCTGCGCGCGCTGGCAAGCTTGCCGGGGCAATGTCTCAGAACGATGACCGTCACTTGTCCCGGGCGCTGCAGGGCAGGCCATCCGGGCCTTGTACCGCGCTGCAGAAGCGTTCGGCCTGCTTGGGCAGGTTCGGCTCGTGCAGGTATTTGTTGCCCTTGGCGTCGCGCTGGATGTCGAAGGCGTCGTACAGGCGGTCGTCAGCGGTGTAGGTGCGCACGCTTAGGCGGTTCTTCTCCACCGCGATGGTCTGGAACAGCTGGGTGTCCTCTGCGCTGCGGTCGGGCTGGGTGCGCGCCCGGGAGTTGAGGCCGTACATCTTCGAGCCGGTCACCGACACCATGTACACCGGGCCGATCGGCTGCTTGGCCTGCTGCGCCCGGCGCGTGGCGTCACGCCCGGCGGCGTGGGTCAGGCGGCTGTAGCAGTGGTCATGGCCTTGCAGCACCAAGTCGACTTTGTAGCGCTCCAGCAGCGGTTGCCAGGCGGCCTTCAGCGCCAGGGTGTCCTCGGGCCGCGCGCAGGTGTAGATGGGCTGGTGCATGACCACGATGTTCCAGGTCGAACGGCTGGTCTTCAGCGCGTTTTCCAGCCAGCGGGTCTGGTTTTCGAGGGTGCCGAGGTCGAGCGCCGAGGTGCCGTCCAGCACCACGAAGCGCACGCCCTGGAAGTCGCTGATGTAGCTGGTGTCGGGCACGCCCTTGGCGCCGTTGCGTGGCAGGGCGAACTGGGCGGGGAAATGCTCGCCCAGGGTGCGGCTTTCGCTGCCATCGGCCAGCAGGGTGTCGATGTACTCATGGTTGCCGGCGGCCACCACCTGTGGAATGGCCGAGTAGGCCCAGCCGCCCGCCTGGTTCCACTCGCCCCATTCATCGTCATGGGCCAGTTCGTCGCGGCTGGCGACCAGGTCGCCAGCGTGCACGATCAGCGCCGGTCGGCTGACGCTACGCAGCGCCTGGCGAATGGTGCGCGAGGCCACGTTGAGGATGTCGTTCTGGGTGTCGCCCAGGTAGAGGAAGGTGAAGGGCGCGAAGCTCTGCCGTGCGGTGCGGAACTGGTGCCATTCGCTCCAGCCGGCGCTGCCCTTGACCCGGTAGACATAGGCGGTGTCGGGCGTCAGTTGCTCCAGGCGCACTTGGTGGTAGTTGGAGGGGCCGTTCTCGGCATCCAGGCGTCGGGTGTGGCCGGTGAGCTGCTGCGCCTTGGCGGTCACTTGCGGCCCAGCCAGGGCGGGGCCGAACTCCAGCAGGCCGGTGTCTTGCAGCAGGTCGGTACGAAAGCTGATGGCCATCTGCGTGGCGGCGTCGGCGCCCGGTGTCAGCACGATGCGGTCGGCCAGGTTGCCGGCGGCGTAGGGCTGGCCGGGGGAGTGAGGGGCCGGCTGTTCGGCGCAGGCCAGTGGGCTGGCCAGGGCGGTGGCTAGCAGCGTGGCCAGCAGCAGGGGGCGATGCATGTGCGGTTTCCTTGGGTAAGCCTGAGGTGCGTTGGAGGGCCAAGGAAACAAAGGCCCATGACGGTTTGGTTACTTGACGGGGGGTCGATTCGGCTCAGGTGACCGCTGCTGGAAAAGGCGATTTTTCAGCTTGTCTTAAGCATCGACGAGCCAGGCGTCGGCGATGTCGGCGGCCATGTGCAGCGCCTTGGCAGCCCGATGGGAAGTGGGCTGGCCAGGTGTTTTCGCCACAGCCAACGCGGCCTTCTTGCGCAGGCGACGGCACGCGCTTGCAGCCGGTTGAACAGGTCAATTCAGCTCAAATCGTCGGAAAACGCCCGTAAAAATGGGCTTTCCAGGCCCCGACGGCGGAGCCTGTCACGCAAGTGCCACAAAGGATTTCTAGCTTTCGCTGCCATTGCCTGGTGTGCCAGGGCCATCGAAATGAGGGGTTCAAAGTGGCAAAGCCATTTCGTCATATCCGCAATGCCGGGTTTCGCGTCAGCCTGCTGGCCATCTCCATCAGCGCCTCGCCCAGCTGGGCAGAGGAGGCGATCGAGCGCGTCGAGGTCATCGGCCAGGCCGCCAGCATCGACAAGGCGCTGCGTGAGCAGAAGAACGCCGACACCATCAAGAGCGTGGTGCACGCCGACGGCGTCGGCCAGTTGCCGGACGACAACGCCGCCGAGGCCTTGCAGCGCATTCCCGGCTTGTCGGTGGAGCGCGACCAGGGCGAAGGGCGCTTCGTCAGCGTGCGCGGTATCGCGCCAGACCTGAACAGCGTGACCATCAACGGCACCCTGGTGCCAGCGCCGGAAGGCGACCGTCGCGCGGTGGCGCTGGATGTGCTGCCGGCGGAGCTGGTGCAGTCGCTGTCGGTGGTCAAGAGCCTGACCCCGGACATGGACGCCAACTCCCTGGGCGGCACCATCGAAGTAGAGAGCCTCTCGGCGTTCGACCACGATGGCCTGTTCTACACCCTGTCCGGCGAAGCCAGCCACGACACCAATGTCAGCAAGGACAGCCCCAAGTTCTCGGGTGCCATCAGCGACCGCTTCAGCCTCGGTGATGGCACCGACAACTTCGGTGTAGCGGCTGCCTTCAGTTGGCAGAAGCGCAAGTTCGGTTCGGAGAACGTCGAGACCGGCGGCGCCTGGGACTTCGACGATGGCGCACGCTTGGAGGAAGTCGAGCAGCGCGACTACGAGATCACCCGCGAGCGCACCGGTTTCGGCCTGAACTTCGACTACCAGCCGGACGACTATTCCAATTACTACCTGCGCACCCTCTACAGCAAATTCAAGGATACCGAGACGCGTAACGCGGCCGGCGTCGAGTTCGCCGATGCCCAGGCTTCCGGCGAGCGGGGCGATGCAGAAGGCTGGCGCGACCTGAAGTCGCGCCAGGACACCCAGGAAATCCAGTCCTACGTGCTCGGTGGCGAACGCATGATCGAGCAGTGGACCATCAGCGGCCAGGCCGGCTACAGCCAGGCCACCGAAAAGGACCCGGGCGGCATCGCCGGCGCGAAGTTCGTCGGCGACTTCACCGATGTCGGCTTCGACGGCACGCGCAAGCCGTACCTGAGCGTGGGCGACGCATTCTATGACCCGCGCTCTTTCGAGCTGGACGAAGTGGAGTGGGAAAAGGTCAGTGGCAAGGACAAGGAAAAGAACATCCGCCTGGACCTTGCCCGCGACTATGAGCTGTCCGGCCATGCCGCCCAGGTGAAGTTCGGCGGCAAGGTCAGCCGTCGCGACAAGACCAGCGATACCGAAGTGTGGGTCTACGACGATTTCAGCGGCGTCAACCTGGACGGCTTGCAGAGCGGCCATGTCGACTACGGCCTGGGCAATATCGGCAATGGCATTGGCGCCGGGGCCATCAAGGACCTGATCGGTGGGCTGGATCGCAACCAGTTCTATGACGAGGAGAATTCGCGCATCAACGACTTCGACATGCGCGAAGACATCAACGCCGCCTACCTGATGAACACCCTCGACGTCGATGACTGGCGCTTCATCGCCGGCCTTCGCTACGAAGGCACCGAGTTCGAGGCCAAGGGCACGGGCCTGCGCGATGGCGTATACGAGGACACCCAGAGCCGCAACCGCTATGACCACTGGTTGCCGGGGCTGCATGCGCGCTACCAGATTTCGCCGTCCACTGCCGTGCGCGCGGCCTGGACCAACACTGTGGTGCGCCCGACCTTCGGGCAGCTGGCGCCGGGCTTCGCCATCGACGGTGGCGATGCCAGCTTTGGCAACCCGGACCTCAAGCCGCTGGAGTCCAGCAACTTCGACCTTGGCATCGAGCATTACATGGGCCGTGCCGGCGTGGTGTCGGGCTTCCTGTTCTACAAGGACATCGACAACTTCATCTACAACACCGACCTGGCCGGTAGCGGTGCCTGGGCCGACTTCGACGAAGCGTTGAGCTTCGAGAACGGCAGTGGCGCCAAGCTGTATGGCATCGAGCTGGCCTACTCGCAGCAGTTCGACTGGCTGCCAGCGCCGTGGAACGGCCTGCTGGTGGGTGCGAACCTGACCCTGAGCAAGTCCGATGCAAGCATCGAGGGGCAGGGCGCCAAACGCTCCATCGACTTGCCGAACCAGTCCGATACCGTCGGCAACTTCATGGTCGGCTGGGAAAACGACCGCTTCAACCTGCGCGTGGCCGCCAACTACAAGTCCAGCTACCTGTACGAGATCAGTTCGGTGGCGGACAAGCGTTACGACTTGTACGTGGACGACCAGTTGTTCGTCGACATCAAGGCGGGCTACTTCATCACCCCCGAACTGCAGCTGACCTTCGAGGCGCAGAACATCACCGACGAGTCCTACTACGTCTACACCGGACGCCGCAGTTTCAACTCCCAGTACGAGGAGTACGGCCCGACCTACAAGATCGGCCTGACGCTTACCCATTTCTGACGTAGACCGCAGGCCCATTGCCTGCGCGCCGAAGCCACCGAGCCATCGATTCAGGAAGCTTTCAATTCATGCGTATCTTCCACCTGTCCCTGTTGGGACTGTGCGTTGCCCTGGCCGCCTGCCAGAGCAACGACGGGCAGGAGCCCACTGCGGCCAAGCCGACGCTGACGCTCAGCGACAAGCTGATCGCCAGCGAAAATACCCAATGGCTGGCGCCATTGCAGTTTCTCGAAGGTGCCCAACGTTTGCAGGTCGCGCGTAGCGGCGTGCAGGTGATCGGTCGCGAAGGCCAGGTCGTCAGCGAATGGCAAGGCCGTTTCGAAACCCTCGACCACCGCGCCGATGACAGCGGTTTGCTGGTCGCAACCCTCGATCGCAAGCGTCAACAGGCGGTAGTGGCGCGGATCGATGCCGAGCGGCAGTGGAGTGCGCCGCGCTATCTGCCCAAGACTCGCTTCGCCATCGAGGGGCTGTGCCTGTACCGCGACGAGGCACGCAACGACTTCCTCTTCCTGGTGGGGGAAGAGGGCATTGGTGAGCAATGGCTGGTGGCCGAGCAAGGTCGCCCGCTGACTCAGCCGAGCCTGGTTCGGGCCCTGAGCTTGCCGCCAGAAAGCAGCTTCTGCCAGGTCGACGACAGCTCTGCCAGTCTCTACATCAACGAGGAGAACGTCGGCTTCTGGCGCTACGAGGCCGGTGCCGAGGCGCCATTGCTGCGCGAGCCGGTGGAGCTGGTAGCGCCCTTTGGTGAACTGAACAAGGCGGCCGCTGGGATGGCCGTATTGCCCAATGCGCTGCTGCTGGTCGATGCTGAAGCGGGCAACTTGCACCTGTTCCAGCGCAGCGCGCAGCAATGGCAGCGTGCCGGCGTGGTGAGCCTGGCGGGGCTCAACGAGCCGGAGCAAGTCAGTGCCCGCGCCACGGCAAAGGGGCTCGACCTGTTGCTGGTCGACGACGACGGCGCGCGTAGCGCTTCTCTGAATTGGCAACCTACCCCGGTGGCGCCTCTTGCGACCAGCCCGGTGCTCGCGCCGCTGGTACAGACTGCCGGGGTGCCGAGCCTGGGCGATGCTGCGGACGACCCGGCGATCTGGATCAACTCCGCCCATCCCGAGCGTAGCCGTGTGCTGGGTACCGACAAGCAGGGCGGCCTGCTGGTCTATGACCTGGCTGGCAAGCAGTTGCAGGACCTGCGCGCTGGCCGCCTGAACAACGTCGATGTGCGCCCCGGTTTCCAACTGGGTGATCGCCAGGTCGACCTGGCCGTGGCCAGCAACCGCGATCGCAACAGCCTGCACCTGTTTGCCATCGACCCGACCAGCGGCGTGCTCGCCGATATCGGCCAGGTCGCCACGCCGCTCAAGGACATCTACGGCCTGTGCCTGTTCAAGGATCGCCAGGGCGCCATCCACGCAATCGCCAACGACAAGGACGGCACCTTCCTGCAATACCGCCTGGGCAGCTCCGGCGGCAAGGCCAGTGGCCAGCTGGTGCGCACCTTCAAGACCCAGACGCAGCCCGAGGGTTGCGTGGCCGATGACCGCAACGAGCGCCTGTTCATTGGTGAGGAAGACGTCGCGGTATGGGCGCTGGATGCTCGCGCCGATGCGCCAACGACCTTCGAGCAGGTCATCGCCGTTGGCGGCCCGGTGAAGGACGACATCGAAGGCCTGGCCCTCTACCAGGGCAAGCAGCGTGACTACCTGGTGGTCTCCAGCCAAGGCAACGACAGCTATGTCGTGGTCGAGGCGCAGGCCCCCTACAGGCTGCGTGGCAGTTTCCGTATCGGCCTGAATGCCACGCTGGGTATCGATGGCGCGTCGGAAACCGATGGCCTGGAAGTCACCTCTGCCAACCTTGGCGGCCCTTGGCGCGACGGCCTGCTGGTGGTGCAGGACGGCCGCAAGCGCATGCCCGAAGGCAACCAGAACTACAAGTACGTGCCCTGGGCGGCGGTCGCCGCTGCGTTGGGCCTGGAGTGAGGCGAGCGGCGTTGCCACTGTCATCAGTGCGCAACGTCGTGGTCTTCCAATGTGAGCCATGGGGCTCGAGCAATTGAAGGAATCCGTGATGCAAAACCAAGCTCACCTTGAACACATGACTGTCTGGAGCCTGATTACCGAGGCGAGCATCGTGGTGCAGGCCGTGATGCTCTGCCTGGTGCTGGCCTCGCTGCTGAGCTGGTACCTGATCGTCCAACGCGGCGCCATACTAAGGCGCAGCGAGCAATCGGCCAGGGCTTTCCTCAAGCGTTTTCGCACCGAAGAGGTCGGCGGCCTGTACCGCGAGGGGCAGCAGCAGGCGCTTGCCGCCGATGCCGCCCTGCAACGTATCTTCCAGGCCGGCTACCAGAGCTTCGGCCAACTGCAACCCCATGCCAGCAATAGCCCGGAAGCGGTGCTCGAGGGCGTCGAGCGTAGCCTGGCGGTGGCCATTGCCGAACAGGAAGAGCGCCTGGAAAAGGGCCTGCCGTTTCTCGCCACCGTGGGTTCGGTGAGCCCGTATATCGGCCTGTTCGGCACCGTGTGGGGGATCATGAATTCATTCCTTGGGCTGTCCCAGGTGCAACAGGCCACGCTTTCGACAGTGGCGCCAGGCATCGCCGAAGCGCTGATCGCCACGGCCATTGGCCTGTTCGCGGCGATTCCGGCAGTAATGGCCTACAACCGCTTCTCGGCGCGCAGCCAGACCCTGATCGCCCGCTACTACAGCTTCGGCAACGAGTTGCAAGGGCGCTTGCAGCGCTGCTTGAACGGCGCGGCGCCAAGCATGGCGGCGGCGGCCTAGGAGGCGTGAGCGATGCTGGTTCGACCGAATCGAAAGCACGGCCTGAAAGCCGAAATGAACGTGGTGCCTTACATCGACGTGATGCTGGTGCTGCTGGTGATCTTCATGGTCACAGCGCCAATGCTGGTGCAGGGGGTGCAGATCGAGCTGCCCAAGGTGGCCGCCGAGGCGCTGCCAACGCCCGGTGAGCAGCGTATCGTCACGCTCTCGGTGAAACAGGACGGCAGCTTCTACTGGAACCTGGGCAGCGAGCTGGACATCGTGGCGCAGACCGACAGCGCGGTGAACAAGGACGAGATGCGCGAGAAGATCGCCGCCCTGGTCGCCGCCAGCCCGGACACCCAGGTGTACGTGCGCGCCGACCAGCACGCCGACTACGCGGCGGTGGTGGCCGGCATCGCCGAGTTGCAGCGCGGCGGTGTCAGCCGGCTGGGCCTGATCACCGAGGCGCCCTGACATGAGCCACCTGCCTTTGGAAATGTCCGCGGCCAGTCTCGCTTGGCCGGCCTGGCGTGAACATGGATTCGCCTTTGGTGTGGCATTGGCCCTGCATGCCGGCCTGGCCTACGTACTGCTCAACCTGTCGCACCAGGCGCCGATGCCGACGCCGGTTTCCGCGGTCATCACTACCCAGTTGGTGACCTTGCCAGCACCGGTGGTGCAACCTCCGGCGCCGGTGGCTGCCGAGCCACCAGCAGCACCAGCACCAGCTCCCGTGCCTGAGCCAGTGGTCGAGGCGCCGCCGGTCGAACAGGCCGAGCTCGCCTTCAAGCGCGTGGAGCAAGAACGCAAGGAAAAGGCCAGGCAGGTCGAGCGCGAGCGTCAGCTGCGTCGTGAGGAAACGTTGCGACAGGAGCGTCTGGCGCGTGAGGAGCAGGAGCGCCAGGCGCTGAAAGAGCAGCAACTGGCCCAGGCCCGCCAGGCCGAGGTTGATCGCCTGGCCGCAAGGAATGCCCAAGCCGCTGCTGCTCAAGCGCAGGCCGACAGTCGACAATACCTGCCGATCGCCAAGCAGGCGCCGGATTACCCAGCGCGCGCCCTGGAACGCAAGATCGAGGGCGAATGCACCGTGGCCTATACCGTCAATGCCGTCGGTCGGGTGGAAGACCCCAAGGTGGTGGGCGACTGCCACCCGATGTTCGTCAAGCCTTCGCTGGCGGCGGCGAAGACGTTCCGTTACCAGCCCAGGGTGGTCAACGGCCAGGCGGTGGCCGTGGCGAACGTTAAGAACACGTTCAGCTACAAGATCCAGTAAGCAACGGGCGAAACACGGAAAATAAAAACACCGGAAATAAAAAAGCCAGCTTGTGGCCGGCTTTCGGGGACGGTCTTGGCTAATTTTTGGTAAGCCGCAATCGCCTTAACAGGTTGGCCATGAAGGCCTGGAAAAGAAGGCAAGTGACCGTGTGAGGCACCGCCAGTTGCCCTGGCGCACGGCGGTTAGCCGGGGCTGGGCAAAATGTGCCGCGTAGCATACGCGCGCAAGTCAGGGTTGCCCAGCTGAAATTGGCACTGCTTGTTTCAACCTGGCCGCTGGCGGCTGAACCAGGACCACCAGAACACCCAGCCGAGAATCTGCAAACCCTGGGCTTGGCGTTGGGCGGTGGTGTAGCGCTCTGCCGCGTAGTTGCGCCGGTCGTGGCTGTGCAGGCACAAGGTGCCGTTCTGGCCCAGGCTCAGGCTGTGTACACGGAGCTGGCCATCGTGCAGCAAGGCGTAGATCTGCCCGTCGATCACCCGGGTCAGGCTGCGGTCGATGGCCAAGGTGGCATCCATAGGGATCAATGGCGCCATGTTCGCGCCGGGCATGTGCAGGCACAGCGCGTCTTCCGGCAGAACGCCCAAGGCCTCCAAGGCCTGGACGGGCAGGCGCAGCTGGCCTTGTGCCTGCTCGGCAAGGGTGCCGTCCTGCAGACCATGCATGGCGATGCTCACCTGTGGGCCGTCATAGCCGTGTTGCAGCGGCGGTGGCGGTGGCTTGGGCATGCAGGGGCGCAGGATCGGGCTGGGGTGCTTGGCGCCTTCGCCGCTACGCAGCCAGTGACGGTGCACGCAGAACAGGTCGGCGATCTCGTCGAGGCGTGCCAGGGGAACGCCGCGCTTGAACCAGTTGTTCACGTGCTGAGGGGTGACGCTGCGCTGGGCTGCGAAGTCGGAAGGGGTCAGGTTGCACTCCAACAGGAGGGCCTTCAGTCGGTCGCCGGATGTGTTCATACGGGCGAGTCTAAAGGCGCTTTGGGTGTAGGGGAATGAACCTGTAGTTGAGGCGGGTTGTAGGAGAAAGTCCGGTTTGCGGGATGTTGGCGAAGGTCTGTGTAGGAAATTTTTCTTCAGCTGGAAGGCTATTGCCCTAATCCAAGCGCTGGGCATAAAAAAACCCTGCCGGAGCAGGGTTTTTATCGAGTCGATAAATCAGGCTTTCTTGCCAGCTTCGATCGATTTGGCGATTTCGGCGCGGGCGGCGTCGGCGCCTTCCCAGCCTTCGATCTTGACCCACTTGCCCTTCTCGAGGTCTTTGTAGTTCTCGAAGAAGTGCTGGATCTGCTGGATCAGCAGGGCCGGCAGGTCGGTGTATTCCTTCACGTCGACGTACAGCTGGGTCAGCTTGTCGTGTGGAACGGCCAGGACCTTGGCATCGCCACCGCCGTCGTCGGTCATGTTCAGCACGCCGACCGGACGGGCACGGATCACCGAGCCTGGCGCCACTGGGTAAGGGGTCACGACCAGCACGTCCAGCGGGTCACCGTCGTCACCCAGGGTGTTGGGGATGAAGCCATAGTTGGCCGGGTAGAACATCGGGGTGGCCATGAAACGGTCGACGAACAGCGCATCGCTGTCCTTGTCGATCTCGTATTTGATCGGCGCGTGGTTGGCCGGGATCTCGATGGCGACGTAGATATCGTTGGGGTCTTCTTTAGGCAGAATCTTGCTGTAGCTCATTGGGTGTTGCCCCCGGTAGATGGCCGAAAAAGTGGCGGCGATTATAGGCACATTCCGACGGGCCATGCCACGGCTGACAGGATGTGCGGACGCGTCAGGCGTGGCTTTCGCGGTAGTCGGGGTGTTCGGCCTGTAGCCGGGTCAGGCGGGCCAGCGGGTCCTGGCGGTAGAACAGCGCAAGCTGCTGGTAGACCTGGGGGTAGGCCTGGTGCAGCAGGTCGGGCGCGCTGAAGAAATATTCGCAGGTGACGGCGAAGAATTCCGCCGGGTTCTCGGCCGCGTAGGGGTCGATGGCGGTCTCGGCGTCGGGGTCGGCATCCAGCTGGCGGTTGAGGTCGTCGAAGGCCTGCTGCATGGCCTGGGCCCAGTCGCCCACCGACATGCCCTGGTGCAGCGGTGGCAGGCCATTGGCATCGCCGTTGAGCATGTCGAGCTTGTGCGCCAGCTCGTGGATCACCAGGTTGTAGGCTTCCCAGCCGCCACCGGCCAGCACCCCGGGCCAAGCCATGATGACCGGGCCCTGCTGCCAGGCCTCGCCGCTGTGCTCGGCGTCCCAGGCGTGCTCCACGCCGCTGGCATCGCGGTGGCGCTGCGGGCTCTTGAAGTCGTCGGGGTAAAGGATCAGCTCGTGAAAACCCTGGTACCAGTTCAGCTCGCCCAAGTGCAGCAGCGGCAGTTGCGCCTGGGCGGCGAGGAACAGCCGCTGCTCGTCGTCCAGCTCGACGCCGGGCAGGGTGGTGAGGTGCTTGTCGGCCAGGAACAGCACGCTGGCCTCGCGCAGCCAGCGGTCTTCCTCGTCGGTGATGCCGTCGAGCAATGGCAGGCGCTGGCGAATCGCCTGCCACAGCTGGGTGCTGACCGGGTAGCGCGCCAGGGTGCGCTTGCGCCGCCAGGCGCGCAACGACCACATGGTGCGGTCAGTGGGCCTTGACGGCGCGGCGGCCCAGGCGGCCGCGCAGCAGGCCGAGGATCATCGGCACCAGCGACAGGATGATGATGAACACCACCATCAGCGACAGGTTCTGCTTGATGAACGGTACATTGCCGAAGAAGAAGCCCAGGGTCACCAGGCCGCCAACCCACAGCAGCGTGCCGATCACGCTGAAGGTGAGGAAGCGCGGGTAGTGCATGCGGGCGATACCGGCGACGAACGGCGCGAAAGTGCGCAGGATCGGCAGGAAGCGCGCCAGGGTCACGGTCTTGCCGCCGTGGCGTGCGTAGAAGTCGTTGGTGCGTTGCAGGTAGTCGCGGCGGAAGATCTTCGAATTGGGGTTCTGGAACAGGCGTTCCCCGGCCGTTCGGCCAATCACGTAGTTGGTGCTGTCGCCCATGATCGCGGCGATCATCAGCAGGCCCGCCAGCAGCACCGGGTCCATGCCGCCGCCTGCGGCCACGGCGCCGGCGATGAACAGCAGTGAATCGCCCGGCAGGAACGGCATCACGACCAGGCCGGTCTCACAGAAGATCACCGCGAACAGGATGGCGTAGATCCAGGGGCCGTAGTTGGTGACCAGCAGGTCGAGATAGGCATCGAGATGCAGGATGAGGTCCAACGGGTTGAATTCCATGTACAGCACCTGTGTTCATGACCCGCTTCTTACGGGCGCGCGATGACGGACGGCGTCGTGGGCGTGGGCAGGTTCACCAGGGAAGAGGTAACTTTTCACACGTGACGGAGGGGCATTATACGGCGAAGTCGTGAAGATGCCCGGGGAGTTTGTAGCGGGGGGTTACGGATTTCGAACGCAGTGGCAGCCCTGGCAGGCGCGCTACCCAGGTTGGCAGTGCATTCCCGAGGGGGGGGGACGCGAGGGTGCCGAGGGGTTGCAACAAG
>NZ_JBNNVR010000017.1:0-390 GCF_050280645.1 Pseudomonas sp. NPDC089554 | reverse complement strand
CGCTGCCCCCCTCCTTGCTGCCGCGGGGGTGGTGGGAGCTCCCACAGCGGCCGCGCCTACAGGTCTGTGGGTCAATCGGCGTTGATCGGCAGCACGTAGTTCTTGAACTCGGTGTCTTCGCGAAAGCCCATCGACTCGTAGGTCTTCTTCGCCACTTCATTGTCGGCGCTGGTCGACACCCGCATGCGCACGGCGTTGGTTTCCTTGGCCATCTTCTTGGCTTCGCGCATCAGGTGGTCGGCCACCAGCATGCGCCGGGAGTCTTCGGCCACGTAGATGTCGTTGAGAATCCACACGCGCTTGAGCGACAGCGAGGAAAAGCTCGGGTAGAGCTGGCAGAAGCCCATCAAGCGGCCGTCTTCGTCATCCGGCAAGGCCAGGTAGATCACC